>JASHYA010000335.1 GCA_030043315.1 Acidimicrobiales bacterium | reverse complement strand
GCTAGCCCCAGGCCGCCGGCCCCCGGCCGCTAGCCCCAGGCCGCCGGCCCCCGGCCGCTAGCCCCAGGCCGCCGGCCCCCGGCCGCTAGCCCCAGGCCCCGAGTCTCCTGAGCCCCGGGCCCCGGGTCAACGTCCCTGCCAGTTTGGGCTGCGCTTCTCTGCGAACGCGATCGGGCCCTCCATGGCGTCCGCCGAGCCGAAGACCACCCCGACGGCCTCGTCGGTCAGCCGCCATCCGGTCTCTTCGTCCGCGTCGACGGCGCTGAGCATCACGGACTTCGAGTAGCGGACGGCCAGCGGGGCGTTCTCCGCGATCCGCGCGGCGAGGGCCAGCGCCTCGTCCATCAGCAGGTGCCCGGGGACCACGCGGTTCACGAGGCCGAGCTGGTACGCGCGCTCGGCGTCGATCGGGTCGCCGGTCAGCGCGAGCTCGAGCGCGATCGAGAGCGGGAGGCGCCTGGGGAGACGGAAGAGGCCGCCTGCCCCCGCGATGAGCCCCCTCTTCGCCTCGGGGATCCCGAACATCGCGTGGTCGGCCGCCACGACGAGATCGCACGAGAGCATGATCTCCAGGCCCCCGGCGAGCGCCGACCCGTTGACCGCCGCGATGAGGGGCTTGGGGAACTTGCGGCGCGAGATCCCGCCGAAACCACCGTTCGCGTTCATGACGGAAGGACCCTCGCCGGCCGCGAAGGCCTTCAGGTCCATCCCTGCGGAGAAGGCCTTGTCCCCGCTGCCGGTGAGGACCACGACCCAGGCGTCCTGGTCCTCGGCGAGCCGGTCGAACGCGTCGGCGAGCCCTCGGCTCACGGCGCCGTTGACCGCGTTGCGCGCCTCGGGGCGGTTGATGGTGAGGACCTCCACGTGCCCCCGCCGCTCCGTCAGGACTTCGTCTGCCATCGCTGCTCCTTCCGGCTCTCCGGTCCCGCAGGACGCTACCTCCGCCCCATCGAGAGGGACCCATGGGCAGGCGGAGCGCGCCGAGGAAGGTGCCGTGTCATGCTTTCGCCGTGCCGCAGCCGCTCTTCGGCGTCAGCGCCGCGGGCTACCGGCTGGAGGGCGGGTTCAACGGCCCGGGCGAGCCGCAGAACCAGTGGGCGCCGTGGGAGCGGGCAGGCAAGGTGGCGACCGCCACGGTCCGCGGCGTAGGTGTCTGGGCAGATCCCGATCGGGTCCTCGACCAGGCCGCCTCCGTCGGCGCGGAGGTCCTCGCGCTCTCCGTGGAATGGGCACGGATCGAGCCGGGCCCCGGTCGGCTCGACGAGGCCGCCGTCGACCGGTACGCGTCGATCTTCGCCGCCGCCGGGGCCCGGGGCATCACGCCGGTGGGGGTCCTCCACGACGTCGCGACCCCGGGCTGGCTCGGCGAGGAGTTCTGGCTCACGCCGGGTTCGCCGGACCGGTTCGCCGAGCACGTGGCGCGGCTCGTCCCCCGCCTCGGCTCCTCCTGCCGGCACTGGGTGACGTTGCGCCAGCCGAACCTCGTGGCCGTCGCGGGGTGGGTGGACGGTCGTCAACCCCCCCGCCGCGTGGGCGCGCTGGCGGACGCGTGGGCGGTGGTCGACAACTTCCTCGCCGCGCACGTCCTCGCGTACGCGGCCCTCCACGACGCCCAGCCCGGCGCCGAGGTCCTCCTCGGCCTCCGGGCGTCGCCCTCCTACGACTTGCACCGGCTCATGGTGGACCTCCTGTGCGCGCCGGCGCTCGGCGTCGAGCGTGGCGACATCGACACGTGGATCGACACCAGGCGGGCGCGTCACGACGACCTGGTCGCGCCGAGAGACCTCGGCGAGCTGGCGTGGCGGCGTCTCGCCGCGGCGACCGCCCCCTTCGGCGCGGCCGGTCCGGCCAGCCGCCGCCGGCTCCGCCGTCCTTCGCCGCGACGCGCTCTCGACGTCGTCTACGGGTTCGACGCGGGTCGGCTCCGGGCAGCGATCGGCTCGAACGGGTCGGTGCCCTCGCGGGGCCGCGCCTACCCGTTCGATGCGCTGCTGGTGGTCTGGTGCGCGCCGCACGCGCAGGTGGTCGTGCCCGGGGTGGGGGTGCGGCCACCGTGGGAGGTGCGTCCCGATCCCGAAGGACTCGCAGCGTGGTGCCGCGAGCAGGCGGACGCCACGCCGGGCGTGTCCTTGTGGGTCGAAGACGGCTTCGCGACGCGCCGCGGCACCCCGCGGGCCGACGGCTGGGACAGGCGGTCGTACCTGCGGGCGCAGGTCGGCGGGTTGGAGGGCCTCCCGGTCGCCGGCTACCTCTACTTCACGGTCGAGGGCGGCGGGGACCCGACATGGCCGGACGCCGACTTCGGGCTCGATCGGGTGGCCGGGAACGTCGCGCCTGCCGGCGATCCGGGCTGAAGGCAGGGACCGCCGCGGCCGCGTCGTTGCGCGGACGCGTCGAGAGGTGCCCGGCGTCCGTGCGCGTCGTCAGTGGATGCGGCGACGGCTCGTCCTCGGTGCCCGCGTGCCCGAGAGCTCGCAACGACGCGCGTCGACCTGCGCGACGAAGCGCCTCCCGGTGTCGAGCCGGGTGAGCACGTCGGCCTGCCCCCGGGGACGAGCCAGCATCCAGGAGTGGCCACCGGGCACCCACTGCACCGTCGTGCGCGCGCAACGCGCGAACTCCTCCGCGGTCGAGCTCCCGACGACGCGGTCGAACGATCCCCACTCCGCGAGCATCGGGAACCCGGCGTCCGCCAGTGCGCGCACGTGGTCACGCAGATCGACCGTCATGAGCATGGCGCCGACCGGCAGCGTGAGGCCCATGGTGCGGACGGTGTGGCCCACGTCGGGGAGCACGTCGCGCGCGTTCGCCGCCATCGTGCCGATCACCAGGTCCGGCGCGTCCGCGACGAAGGAGGCGAAGAGGTCGGCGAACAGAGCGATGTTCGGCACGAGCACGCCCATCACCGTCTGGACCGGGCTGTGGCGGTCGCGCCACGCGGGCGTCGCGATCCCGTCGCGATAGACGATGCCCAACGTCCCCTCCGGCCGGTCGTGGGCGTACTGCACGGCGACGGCCCCGCCCATGGAGTGCCCGAGGAGGACGACCGGGCCGGCTCGCAGATGGTCCACCACGTGGGCGATCTGCTCGGCGAGGGCGCCGATGGACACCTCGTGCCACCCG
>JASHYA010000334.1 GCA_030043315.1 Acidimicrobiales bacterium | reverse complement strand
AACTCGAGCTGCAGCTCGAGCAGCGAGCTCAGGAGATCGAGCAACTGCGCGACGAGATCGCCCGGTTGACCGGTGAGGCGATGCAGTCGATGGGCGAGGTCCACCGGTTGCGGAACGAGATCGACCAGCTGGACGCGGCGCTGAACAACCAGATCGACCAGCTGCACAACCAGATCGTCCAGCTGAACGACGAGATCGGCCAACTGCGCGACGAGATCGCCCGGTTGACCGGCGAGGCGATGCGGTCGATGGGCGAGGTCCACCGGCTGCAGAGCGAGATCGACCAGCTGCACGCGGAAATGGGCCAGCTGAGGGACGAGATCGCGAGGCTCACCGGCCAGGCGATGGGGTTGATGGGCGAGCTCGCGGGATCCGAAGACCGGCGCCGGATCGCGGACGAGGCGGTGACTGCGCTCCAGGCAGCCCGCGACGACCTCCAGAGGCAGCTCGACGCGGTCTTCTCGTCGCGGAGCTGGCGGCTCACGGAGGCGCTTCGCAAGGCCGCCGGGGTGGCGCGGCGGTCCGCGGTGGCGCCCGGGAAGCTCCTGCGCGGCGGCACCCGAGGGCAGGGTCACCGCGAGGAGTGAGGACGCCGGTGGGCGGGCCGGTGCGGTCAGCCGGCCACCTGTCGCTACGCGTCGCCGAGCCAGTCCTCCACCAGACTGCCGCCGGGCCCGTCGCGAAAGAGCGGGATCGCGCCGAGGGCGCGCACCATCTGCGCGTCGTCTCCGAGCGCGCGGCGCCACTGCTCCCCCTCGGTGAGGAAGGCGCCGATCACGACGGGCTCGGCACCCGCGCGCCGGAGGAGGTTCAGCGACGCCCGCAGCGACGCGCCCGTCGACACCACGTCGTCGACGACCGCCACCCGTCGGCCCTTCACCGCGTCCACCCGCGCGGGGTCGAGACGCAGGGTCTGGTCGGCGCCGGTCGTGATCGAGCGGACCGGCTCCGCCCAGGCGTCGCCGAGATGGATCTTCGGCGTCTTGTGGAGGATGACGTAGTCGTCGAGCTCGAGGGCGCGGGTGACCTCGATTGCGAGCGGTATCCCCATGGTCGCGACGGAGACCACCACCTCGGGCCGCGCGTCGCGCAGGAGGTCGGCGAGCTCCTCCCCCGCCCGCTCGGAAAAGGCCACCCCGTGGTCGACGCAGATGAGCAGGGCGATGGTGACACCGGGCGCTACCTGCACGAGCGGCAGGTCGACCGTCTGCGAGCCGACGGTGGTCCGGTGGATGCGCTCGGTGATGGCCAGATGGTGGCGGACAGCCGGGCAGCGGTGCAAATGCCGTTCATGGTCGGGCCGGGCACGAACCTGGCCGGCCCGAGTCGGGTCGAGTCGGGTCCGACCGGGTCGGCTCGAGTCGGGTCGGACCGGGTCGGTTGGGTTCGACCGGTCCGCGTCGACAGAAAGCTCAGCCGGTCCTCGACACGAGCGCCACGAAACGCTCCGAGTCGACGTTGCCCCCCGACAGGATCACCCCCACGCGCCGGGCCCCCGGGGCCACCTCGTCGACGCGCCCGGTGAGCACCGCGGCGAGACTGCTGGCCCCGCTCGGCTCGACGACAAGCTTCAGCCGGTCGAACGCGAAGCGCATGGCGTCGACGATCTCGGCGTCGCTCACGAGGGCGATTCCCCGAACGAGCCGGCGGACGATCGAGAAGGTCAGCTCGCCCGGGACCTCTACCGCCTGGCCGTCGGCGATGGTGCGGGGCACCGGGATCCGGACCCGCTCCCCCGCCGCGAGCGAGCGTTTCGTGTCGTCGCCCGCCTCGGGCTCCACCCCGACGACGCAGAGGTCCGGTCGGACCGCCGCCCCGATCGTGGCGCAGCCCGCGATGAGGCCTCCCCCGCCGACCGGGACGACCAGCGCGTCGAGGTCGGGCACCTCCTCGAGGAGCTCGAGCGCGGCCGTTCCCTGGCCCGCGATCACGTGCGGATGGTCGTAGGGAGGCACGAGCGCCATGCCCCGCTCCTCCGCCAGCCGCGCGGCGATCCCCGCGCGGTCGCCCGTGTAGCGGTCGTAGGTCACGATCTCGGCGCCGTAGCCGGCGACGGCGTCGGCCTTCGAGCTCGGGACGTCCTCGGGCATGACCACCACCGCCTGGGTGCCGAGCTCACGGGCCGCCAGGGCGACCGCCTGGCCGTGGTTGCCCGACGAGAAGGCGACGATCCCCGAGGCGAGCTGATCGACGGACAGCCTGGACACTGCGTTGTAGGCACCGCGGAACTTGAATGCGCCCACTCGTTGGAGGTTCTCGCACTTGAGGAACACGGCCCGCCTGGCCACGTCGTCGAGGGTGCGCGACCGCACGACCGGCGTGCGGTGGGCGATCCCCTCGAGACGGACGGCGGCGTCGCGGACGTCGTCAGCGGTGACCGGAACTGCCGTAGTCGTCATGGGGAAGGTCTATCCGAGAGGTGGCGGGCGCCGGGTGGATCTCGTAGACAAGTTGCACGGGATTCGTGTTACACTGATTTCGTGACGCCACGCCGGAATGTGACGATCACCTTGGACCTGGAGATCGCACGGTGGGCCCGGCTGGAGGCGGCGCGCAGGGACACGAGCGTGTCGAAGCTGATCTCGCAGCTCTTGCGCGAGTACATGGAAGACTCGCAGGCTTACGAGAGCGCCATGCGCTCCTACCTGGCACGGGAGGCTCGTCCGATTTCGCAGCCGGGCGACCGGTACCCGACTCGGGAAAACCTTCACGAGCGTGCCGATCTTCGTTGACACCAACGTGTTCGTGTACGCCCGTGACGTGTCGGCGGGTGAGAAGCATCTCCGTGCCCGACACTGGGTCAACGAGCTGTGGCGGGCACGCGCAGGCAGGGTGAGCATGCAGGTGTTGCACGAGTACTACGTGACCGTCACTCGCAAGCTGTCTCCCGGGCTCCCGCCTCCCGAGGCGCGCCGTGACGTACGAGACCTGATGCTCTGGCGGCCGGTTCCCTTGGAGGGACCACTCGCCGAAGCGGCATGGTCGATCGAGGATCGGTACCGCCTCAGCTTCTGGGACGCCCTCGTCGTAGCCGCGGCGCGGCGGGCCGGGTGCGAACGACTGCTGAGCGAGGACCTGCAAGGTGGTCAGGACTTCGAGGGCACGATCGTCATCAACCCCTTCCTGCACGGCCCCGACGATCTCGATCTGTCGTAAGGGCGCGCCATCGCCGCGGTGCCACACTGGCCCGGTGCGCCGCGCGAGGACGGAAGGGCGCCGCCGGCCCATCGACCAGGAGACGGCGCGCCGGTTGCTCGAGGTCGCGCTCGAGGAGGCTCGGACCGGTCTCGCCGAGGGCGGCATCCCGATCGGCGCGGCGATGTTCCACCGCGACGGGACGCTCCTCGGGAGGGGCCGCAACCGGAGGGTCCAGGACGGCGACCCGTCGGTCCACGCGGAGACCGCGGCCTTCCGCGCCGCGGGTCGCAGGCGTGACTACCCGGACTGCGTGATGGTCACCACGCTCTCCCCCTGCTGGTACTGCAGCGGCCTCGTGCGACAGTTCGGGATCGGAGGCCTGGTCGTCGGCGAGTCGAAGACGTTCATCGGAGGACACGACTGGCTGGCCGGGCTCGGGGTCGAGGTCGTCGTGCTCGACGACGCCGCATGCGCCGCCCTCCTCGGCACCTTCGTCGCCGAGCACCCGGCGCTCTGGCACGAGGACATCGGCATTGCAGACTGACGGCGGACTGCCACGACAGGCCGGCGACCGAGGACGGCGGCTCTGTCGGCAAAGCCCGGCGTCGTTGTCGGATCGCCATCGCCGCGAGCGACTGGCGCGGCGTGAGGGACCGTGGTGTGCTGGAACCACAAGTGCGCTGCTCCCTGCCCCCTGGTGCGCCAGGGGGCAGTTGCTTCTCCGCCGCTCCGATCCGTCTGGTCGCTCCCGCTCGGCTCCCCGGCCACGGCGGTCGCCGGTCCTGCCAGGATGGCGAACGTGACCGATCCACTCCGGGCGCCGCGCCCCGAGGTCGCCTCAGAGTTGGTCGCGGCGCTGCTGGCCGACGTCTACGGGATCTCGGGCGGGCTGACGCCGCTGCACGGCGAGCGCGACCTGAACTTCCGCGTCGACGCGACCGACGGCCGCCGCTATCTGCTCAAGGTCCACCACCCTGAGGACTCGGGCGACGTCGTCGAGATGCGCACGCTGGCGTTGGCGCACGTCCGACGGGTCGACCCGGGCCTCCCCGTCCCCGAGGTGGTGCCCACCCCGGCCGGTGCCGTCCGCGCCCCCATCGCCGGGGCCGACGGCCGCATCTCGGATGTCCAGGTCGCCACCTTCCTCGGGGGGGTGCACCCCGACACCCCGAAGCTCGGCGCCGCTGCGCTCCACGAGTGGGGAAGGGTGACGGCCCGCCTGGGACGAGCACTGCGCGGCTTCTTCCATCCGGCGGCCGGCTACCGGATCCAGTGGGACGTCCGGCACACCGGCGCGTTGCGTGACCGCCTCGACCTCCTCGACCCCGAGACGCGCAGCCTCGTCGAGCCGGTGATCGACCGGTTCGACGCGCACGTCGCCCCGCGCTTCGACGCGCTGCGCGCGCAGGTCATCCACAACGACATGAACCCGGAGAACGTGCTCGTCGACGGTGACGACAGGATCGTCGGCATCACCGACTTCGGCGACATGACGCACACCGCGCTGGTCTGCGATCTCGCGGTCGCGCTCGCCGAGGTGCTGGTCGAACGCGACGACGGGCTCGCGGCCGCCGAGCCGATGATCGCCGGCTACAGCGCCGAGACGCCGCTCGAGGAGGAAGAGGCCGCGGTGCTCGTGGACCTGGTCGCCGCGAGGGCGGCCACCGACGTCGTCGTGACGACCTGGCGCCGCCTGCACCACCCCCACGCCGACGAGCTGCCCGACGCGTCGCTGGCGCTCCTTCGCCGCATCCACGACGAGGGCGTGGCCGGTCTGGCCGTGTGGCTCGCGCAGAGCGCGCGCCGCGCGCCGGGCGTCTCGCCGACCGCCCTGCCCTACAGCCGTCGAGCGACGGGCGAGCTCCGACGCGCCAGGTCGCGGGCGCTCGGTGGCCTGGAGCTCAGCTACGACGAACCCCTGCACCTCGTGCGCGGGGAGGGCGTCCACCTCTTCGACGCGGAGGGCCGGCGCTACCTCGACGCCTACAACAATGTCCCGGTCGTCGGCCACGGCCACCCGGTGGTCGCCGCCGCGATCGCCGCCCAGAGCCGCCTGTTGGTGACGAACACCCGCTACCTCCACGAGTCCAGCGTCGAACTGGCCGAACAGCTCCTCGAGCGCGCGCCGGGCCGGTTGGAACGGGTCCTGTTCGTCAACTCCGGCAGCGAGGCGAACGACGTCGCCTGGCGGATGGCGCGGTTCGCGACCGGCCACCACGGCGCGCTCGTGACGCGCTTCGCCTACCACGGGGTGACCGAGGCCACGACGGACCTGTCCCCCGAGGAGTGGCCGGAGGGGTTCGCGCCCGGACACGTCGGCCTGCTGGCGCCACCCGGTGAACCGCACGCGGCCACCGCCGTCGTGGAGCGGCTCGTGGCAGCGGGGCACGCGCCCGCCGCCCTGTTCGCCGACCCCGCGTTCACGAGCGACGGGATCCTCGGCCCGGCGCACACCTGGCTCGTCGACGCAGCCTCCGCGACGCGGCGTGCGGGCGGCCTCTTCGTCGGCGACGAGGTGCAGGCCGGGTACGGCCGCACCGGAGATGGGCTGTGGAGCGTCACCGGCTCCGGCGTGGAGCCGGACCTCCTCACGCTCGGCAAGCCGATGGGCAACGGCTTCCCCGTCGCCGCGGTGCTGGGACGCGCCGACGTCGTCGACCCGTTCGTCGAGGAGACCGGTTTCTTCAGCACCTTCGGCGGCAACACGCTCGCCTGCACGGCGGCGCTCGCGGTATTGCGCGTCGTCGAAGAAGAGGGGCTCGTCGAGCAGGCGGCCCTCACCGGACGCCACCTCCGGCACGTGGTGGACGAGGTCGCCGGAGGTCACGACGCGGCGGGCGGCGTCCGGAGCTGGGGCCTGCTTCTCGGTCTCGAGATCCTCGACGACGCCGGGGGGCCCGACCCGGTGCGCGCGCACCGGGTGGTGAACCGCATGCGCGACCTCGGCGTGCTCGTCGGGACGACGGGGCCCGCGGGAAACGTGCTCAAGGTCCGGCCCCCGCTCGTCTTCACCGAGGCCGACGCAGAGGAGCTCGCGACGCGCCTCGGCGAGGCGCTCACCGCGCTCGGATAGCCCGGTCGCGGCCGACGTGCCGGCCCCGAACCTGTCGTGACGACGGTCAGGCGGGCGGGCCGAAGAGCCTGTCGCCGGCGTCCCCGAGGCCCGGGACGATGAAGCCGCGGTCGTTCAGCTCGGGATCGACCACCGCGCACGCCACCGGCAGCTCCGGATGGGACTTCCGGAACCGCTCGATGCCGGGCACCGACGCGATGAGACAGAGCGCCTGGACCTGGGAGGCGCCGCGGGACACCACGAGGTCGCACACCTGTGCGAGTGAGCCACCGGTCGCCAGCATCGGGTCGCACACCACCACACGGCGGCCCGAGAGATCGCTCGGCAGGCGGTCGAGGTACACCTCGGAACGCAGCGTGGTCTCGTCGCGCCGAAGCCCGACGTGCGCGACCTCGGTGTACGGCAGCAGCTCCTGGATGGCCGGCACCATCCCCAAGCCGGCGCGCAAGATCGGGACGAGGAGCACGGTCTCGGTGATCTTCGTGCACTCTGCGACGCCGACGGGCGTGCGGACCGGCACTCTCTCGGTCGCAAGGCCCTGGAGTGCCTCGTAAGCAACGAACGTCGAGATCTCGTGGACGAGCTGTCGGAACGTGGCGCTCTCGGTCGCCTCGTCGCGCAACGCCACGAGGCGGTGCTGGACCAAGGGGTGCTCGACGACGAGCACGGTCCGGGTCATCGGGCGAGCGACGTGGGCTGCGGCGACCGGTCCTCCGGCGCGCTCGCAGCCTCCACCAGATCGGCGAGCATCCGGCGCAGTTCGAGCGTCGTCCGGTCGGCGCGGGTGTGCACCTCGGCCGTCGGGTCCAGCGGCAGGAACCGGACGTCGTAGGCCTCCTGGACCGCGAGGTCCTCCTCGACGACCTTCACCTCGAAGTCGACCGCGCTCTGCATCCGCTCGGGGTCGTCGTCGAGGTCGTCGCGCCAGATCGTGGAGAAGATGCGACACCGATCGTCGGACTCTGGCTGCAGAAAGAACCCGATGACGTTGGTCCCACCCGCATCGAGGAAGTCGAGCCGCAGCACGAGGTGGAACGGCGCGTGCACGCGGTAGGTGACGCGCCGGCGCTGCTCGAGCGGGCGGACCCCGGCGGCGACACCCGGGTCCTCGCGGTTCAAGAACGGGTGCTCGCTCACCGCGGTGAAGGACCACCGCCCGCGCGGGTCCCGCGTGTCGCGCTCGACGGTCATGGGCGCCACCACCGGCTCCTCGGCGCCGAACGTCGCGGCGTGCACGAAGGGGAAGTGGGCCATGTCCAAGAAGTTGTCGGCGAGCAGCCCCGCCGACGCGCTCGCGCGCATCACCGGAAGGTCGCCCGACATGAAGGCGGGATCGTAAGCCTCTTCCACGTCGGGGAGCTCCCCGAGGGCCTCGAGCTCGGCACCCGCCGTCTCCGGCTCGGGCGCCATGGGGCGCAGGAAGACCATGCCGTGGCGCTCGGCGACGCCGGCCGCGGCACGAAGGCGGGCCTTGGGCGGGATGTGGGCGGAGCCGGGCCCGAGCGCGGGGATCTCGACGCACCGCCCCCCGGCGCCGAAGCACCAGCCGTGGTACGCGCACTGGAGCACCTGGCCGCCGCCGTCGTTGCCGTGCTCGACGACCGAGCCGATCGAGAGCGGGGCCATCCGGTGCGGGCAGCGGTCGAAGAAGGCCGCCAGCTCGCCGTCGCCGTCGCCGTCGCCGTCGCCCGCGCTCGTGTGCTCGCGGAGCCGGACGAGCACCCAGGGCTCTCCGAGAAGGAGCACCCGGAGCGGGCGCTCCGAGACGTCGGCCGACCGGGCGACCGGGTGCCAGCAATAGCGGAGCGCGGGATGCGTGTTGGTGAGCTCGAGCTGGACCATCGTCCGGTGAGCGTAGGTGACCG
>JASHYA010000333.1 GCA_030043315.1 Acidimicrobiales bacterium | reverse complement strand
ATCTCCGACGAAGTAACCCAGCCGACTCCTCAGCTCCGCGTTGCGGGACTCGGCGAACGCGGTGGCGGCACCGGCCAGGTCGACGACAAGCCACCGCTCGAACAGCCGGGCGTGATCGACTCGAGGACGCGCTCGGTCGACCACGGCGACGGGCACCGGGCTCCCGCCCAGACGCGCCGCAACCGGATATGGGAGTGCCACGGCGCCCGCCGCGCGACACAGCTCTGCGGCCGCCATCAGGCTTTCGAGATCGTCGACCTGCTCCAGATCGCCTATGCCGAGCGCCTCCAGAAGCAGTCCGACTTCGATCTCCCGCACCGCGGGATCCCGCAACGCGCGGCGAGCGATGTCCATGCCACCTCGGGCGTGCATCGCCAGGGACGCCTCCTGCGCGAACTCGAGTGCCACCTCCGGCACCTCGAGGTTCACGATCGGTCACCCCCGAGGACGTCCCGAGCCACCAGCGTCAACTGCATCTCGAGCGTGCCACCAGCAACGGTCGCCGCCTGCGCGTAGCGCCAGTGGTCCTCGAACGCCCCGTGGAGGGGTGCCCCGGAGCCGTCGGGAAGCAAGTCCGGGCCGAGCGCTTCGCCCAGCATCTCTGCGGTCTCTTGATCGCAAAGCGTGATGGCGATCCTCGTTCGGCTGGCGGTCGCCGAGTCCGTGATGCCCTTGGCCTGTTGGTCGATGGTCCGATAGGCCAGCAAGCGCGCGGTCCTGGCGCTGAGCAGCGCGCTGATCCACGCCTCCTTGACGCTGTCCCCCAACCGCTCCCATGTGTCGGAGAACGCAGCCCGGAACTGACCGAGGAGACGCTCACAGCGGGCATACCGGGCGATGCCCACCCGCTCATAGGTGAGCGCCTCCCTGATGATCTGCCAGCCGCCGTCGACGTCGCCGAGGAGCTCGTCCGGATGGACGGTGACATCGTCGAAGAACACCTCGTTCAGGTGGTAGGGGCCGAGCAGCGAGTCGATCGGTTGCACGGTGATACCGGGTCGGTCCATGGGCACCATGAAGAGACTTATGCCGTCATGTGGCCGCTTGGACTTGCTCGTCCGTGCGGCGAGCATGCACCAGTCGGCGATCGGCGCGTAGGAGGTCCAGACCTTCTGCCCGTTCACCACCCATCCGCCACCCGCGGCCCTGGCCTCCGTGCGGAGCGAGGAGAGGTCCGAACCGGCATCTGGTTCGGAGAAGCCCTGGCACCAAATCACGTCTCCAGCGGCGATAGGCGGCAGGTGCTTCTGTTGCTGCGCGGGCGTGCCGAACCGCATGATCGTCGGACCGACCCAGTTGATCCCCATGTACTGTGGCCCTCGCGGTTCGTGGTGAGCCCACATCTCTTCCCGGACAACCGTCTGGTCCCAGACCGACGCACCGCCACCACCGAACTCCGTTGGCCAGGAAATCGCAAGGAGCCCCTCGGCAGCCAGGATCTTGCAGAATTGCTGGGTCAAGGCCAGGTTCGCAGGATCCTCGGTGAAGGCGCCGAGGAAGTCCTCGGGAAAGAACGCGTCGATCAGCTCCCTGAGGCGCCGCCTCAGTTGCTCAGCCCCGGGGTCGAACCGGTAGTCCACCGGACCTCGCTACCTGTCGCCTCGAACGTGGGGTCGGTCACCCCACGCCGGCGGCCGACGTTCGATGAAGGCTCGGGGGCCTTCGACGGCGTCGGGATGGGACCAGTGGTCTTGCACCGTCTCCCACCCTTCCTGCATGGCCTTGCCGACCACGGACCACTCGAGGTTGCGCAAGACTCGCTTGGTCGCGGCCATCGCGGTCGGTGATGCCGTCTCGAGCACGGCGGCGATCTCCGCCAACCTCGCTTCGAGCTCGGCGTCGGCCACAACCTCACTGACCATTCCGGCCGCAAGAGCGTCTGACGCACTCATGCGGCCGGCACGGCCGAGGAGCGTCAGGCGACTGATGACCGGAAGAGGCAGCCGCAACGCGAGCGACGGCGGCTCTATGCCGCTGACCTGCCCGACGTAGAGATGGGGGTCGAGAAAGGTCGCCGACGCGGCCGCGACGACGATATCTGCATCCGCAACGAAATGAAGGCCCCCACCCGCACAGACGCCGTTCACCCCCACGACCACCGGGACGTCGAGCTGCCATCCCGGCACGAAGGAAAGCTCTTCGTGAACCGACGGCCCGTTGGGGCGGCGCTCCGCCGCCAGATCGGACATGTCGGCACCCGAGCAGAAGCCCCTTCCCTCGCCGGTGACGACCACGCACCGCAGGCCCCCATCGTGGGCCAACTCGGCCCAGAGCCGCTCGAGCTCGAGGCGCATGCCCCAGTCGAGAGCGTTGAGCCTCTGCGGGCGATTGAGCCGAACGAAGGCTGCGGCGCCGCGCCGCTCGACGATCAACGCGGTGTACGGCTCCGCGGGGCCCGAGGAGAGTGTCGTACCGTCGTTACCCACGGTCCTGTTGCTCCGCTTCCCCCCGGCCGAAATAGGCCTGAACGACTCTGGAGCGAGACGCCGCCAGTTCGGACGCGGATCCCTCGAAAGCCACCCGTCCAGAGAGCATCAGATAGACGCGGTCGGCAAAACGCATCACATTGTTGAGGTGCTGTTCGACGAGCAGGATTCCGGTCCTCGCGGTGTCTGCCGCTCCCCGGACGGCGCCAAACAGACGCTCGGTGGTCAGTGGCGCCAGACCGAGCGAGAGCTCGTCGACCATGAGGAGACGCGGCTCGCGAGCGAGGGCCCGGCCGACGGCGAGCATCTGCTGTTCGCCTCCGGACAAGTCGCCCGCCTTCAGGTCAAGCCGGTCGCCGAGCTCGGGGAAGAGCTCCAAGCATCTGGCAGGGTCGACGCGGGCGAGCTTCAAGTTCTCTCGGGTCGACAGGGTGCGCAGCACCGACCGGTTCTCGTTGACGAAGGCCAGCCCGTTCCGTGCCCGCCGGTGTGGAGCCGAAGGCATCCTCTGCCCGCCGAACTTGATCTCTCCGTGGAGCGTCTTCACGAAGCCACCGATGGCATTCATCGTCGTCGTCTTTCCCGCTCCGTTCGGCCCGACAAGTGCCACCACCTCTCCTGCGTTCACGTGGAGATCTACCTCGTGAATGACCGGCACCGAGCTGTAACCCGCGCTCACACCCTGAACATCGAGCAGGCTCACCACGTCAGCGTCGCTTCACTTTGGGCCCCGTCTCCAGCCGGAACGGGCGTACTCGTGCCGAGGTTCCCAAGGTATGCCTCAACCACGACGGGATTGTTCCGCACATCGGCGGGCGCACCCTCGCCGATGATGGTTCCGAAGTTCAGAACGACGACCCGGTCGCACACATCCATCACGAGGTTCATGTCGTGCTCCACCAGGAGGACACCCATGTTCTCCTCTTGGCTGAGGTGGCGGATGAGCCGGGCGAGCTCTGCCGTCTCAACATCGTTGAGCCCGGCCGCCGGCTCGTCGAGCAGGAGGATGGCCGGACCCGCGGCGACCGCACGTGCTATTCCGAGCAACCGACGCACGCCGTAGGGGAGGTCCCGGGGCGATCGCTTCAGCAATCCGCTGAGCTCGAACTGCCTGATGGCCGTGATTGCATCGATGCTGAGGGACGCCGTGCCTCGGTGAAAGAGGTTGACGAAGTAGGCGGCCCTGTCTCGCGTGTCGGATGCGACCCGGAAGTTGTCCTCGACCGAGAAGTCCTCGAAGAGCTCAAGCGACTGGAAGGTCCTCGTCAAACCGAGCCGTGCCCTACGGTAAGCGGGCATCCGACCAAGTGACTGGTCGCCCAGCCGCACCGACCCTGTCTGCATGGGAACAAAGCCCGTCACCGCATCTATGAGGGTCGTCTTCCCGGCACCATTCGGTCCGATCAGTCCGACCACCTCGCCGGCCCTTACCGAAAGACTGACGTCGTTCACGGCGACCACCCCGCCGAAACGGACGGTAACGCCGCTTACGACGAGCTCCTCCGCTCGGTGTGGAGACGGGCCAGCGGGTACGACTGAGTCGCTCTGCTGCAGCGGCGCGGGACCGATTCCAACGACCTGTGCAGCGGCTGATGTTGTTGTCAACCGCCGGTGGGTCGAAATGCCCAGCTTCCTCGCGAGCGCAAGCAGCGCCGCTGGAGCCGGAGCTCCGGCGATGCCGTTGGGATTCTGGAGAAGAATCGCCACCAGCACGATTCCGCCAATCAGGGGAAGCCAACTATCGATCGAAGCGAACTGATTGAGAATCAGCGAGCCGATCCCACCTACCTGGAAGCCCGACCCGAATAGTGGTCCGGTGATATGGCCGAGTCCACCGATCGTCGCATAGCCGACGAAGTTCGCAGATGTCAGTGCGCCAAAGGTCGTGAACTGCAGGACGGGGTTCATGAATGCGAGCAGGACCCCGCCGACGCCCGCGATTCCGGCACCGAGCGCGAAGGCGTACAGCTTCGCACCGGTCACACTGATACCGAGGGAAGCGGCAGCCCGCTCGTTCGCGCGAACCGCCACCAACCGCCGACCGGTCCGGGATCGTCGAATGTTCGAAACGACGATCACGACGAGGACGAAAATCGCCAGACAGAAGATGGCGTAGCTCGCCGGATCTGTGACGGGGTTCAGCGAGAGCCCAAAGAAGCTGGGCGGCTTCACAACGGTGCCGCCGACCCCGCCGGTGTAGTCGGGGTTCAGGAAAACCAGGTCCTCCAGCGCGAGGCCGAGACCCAGCGTCACGATGGCGAGGTTGACCCCCCTGGTGCGCAGGGCCGGAATGCCAACGACGATTCCGACGGCCGCGGCCGTCAGCGCCCCACAAACGAGGCACGCGAGAAATGGCCATCCTTCGACCGCGGCGATCCTCCCGGCGGCGAGCGCCCCTACTCCGGCGAGGCAGAACTGCGCCAGCGACAGTTGCCCTGCGTAACCCGTCACGACGACGATCGAGAGGAGGACCGTTGCGACGGCGATCTGCACCGTGATGGCGATGGTGAGGCTCTGCGGGAAGAAGGTCGCGATGCAAATCGCGAGCGCGATCGTCACAGGGAGCACTATCTGGGGACGGAAGCGGCCGGTCCCGACCTTCGGCAGCCGTTCAAGGACGTGCCCGCGTACGGGCAAGCCGCGGCCGCGGACGAGCAAGACGAGAATGATGGCGATGAACGGCACGGTCTCGGACCAGCCGGGCTGGCTCACATAGAAGGCCATCTCGGACTGGACGATTCCAATTACGAGACCGGCAACCAGGACGATCGGGAACGAGAGAAAACCCCCGAGCAGAGCTGCGGCAAGTGCACCGACGACGATAAGGGTCAGATTGGTGATGTCGAGGCCGGAGACCGGGACGATCAGGATGCCGGCAATTGCTGCCAGGGCTGCGCCTCCGGCCCACGTGACGGTGGCCACCGTCTGCGGCGACCACCCGAGGCTGGAAGCTGCGTCTGAACTCTCGGCCACCGCGATCATGGCGAGGCCCATCGCGGTGTGCCGACTCCACGTATAGAGGACGAGACAGATTCCGACCGCGATGCCGAAGAGCGACAGCGCCTCCTGGCTGATCGCAAACCCGCCGAGTTGGAACGAGCCGTGCGGAAGCGACGGAGGAATTGCGGTGTTCGGTGCCGTGGCGAACCAGATCGAGAAGAGACCATCCAAGATCGCGAGGATGCCGAGCGTCGCGATGAGGCGCGAAATCGGCGAGGCGTTCCGTAACCTGCGCATGATGACGACCTGCGTGAACGTGCCGACACCAGCCAGGATCAGCACGCTCACGACGAAGGCAGGCCAGAAACTCCAGCCGTCTACGCGGTCGAACTCGTAGAAGATGTAGGCCGCGGACATCGCCATCGCCCCGTGGGCGAAGTTGACGACACCCGAACCCCGGTAAATCAGAACGAGCCCGTTGCCGAGGAGACCGTAAACCCCTCCGGTGCCGATACCGAATATCGCGAACTCAATGAGATTGTGCAACGAGCTCTCGGTGACCTAGCCGGCCACGTAGGACTCCACCGGAATCGCCCCTGAGTACGCCAGAGCCCATTGACCATTCACAATCTTCAGCATGTACTCATGGAAGTCGCTCGGGGCGACGTGCGAGAAGCCCTTCGGCCCAGGCACGTTCGGACTCCATGCCGGGGTGAGACCCAATGTCAGTCCCTTCACGCTGCGGAGCTCCGCCAGCACAGACTTCGTATCGATCTTTCCGTGGATCTTGCTGGCCACGACGTCGAAGGCATGCACGGCATACCAGGAGAATTCCATGGCGATCGAGTAATAGGACGGCGCCGCATATTTTGTGCCCGCCGCGTACTCGGCCTTCATGTCAGAGACGAAGGTCTTGAGCAACGGGTACTGCTTGGTAGCCGTCCACGCTGGCAGGTAGGAGGCGAAGATCAAGTTCTTGCCGAACGGGGTGTTCGGTCCGAACGTCTTGATAAGCGAGACGGGGACGGCTTCGGCCAGGTAGAAGGTGCGGAAGGTGTCGCCTGCGGCTTCCGCCGCGAGTGCGAACTCGGCCATCTGCGGGCCTGCCATGGAAAGGATCGTCATTCCGGCGTGCTTGGCGGCGGCAGCGGCGACATACGGTGCCCATGTGGTCGTGCTTTCCGGCACGAAGGTTGTGCCCTTCCAGACGCCTCCGTGGGAGACGATGGCCTGCTTGGTCGACTTTGCGAGCGCCTCCACGATGGGGATTTGGACGCCGACAAAGTCGTACGACGTGATCTTCGGCTTCGCGACGCCGATCCCATAGGCGGGTGCCGCAGCGAATGTTCCCGTCGCTCCCGCGGTCAGGGGGAACTCGATCGGCGAATTGAACTCCACCGGAGATGTCGCCGTGAAGTTCGCAAGATCAGCTACGTGGTCGGCCTTCTCGATCGCCTCTTGCTCAGGGCCGTAGTTGTCCCCTGTGCCGACGAACGCGACGACCCCATTGCCGACAAGCTTGCGAACGCAGGACTCGGCGACGTTCACGTTGCTCTGGACGTCACACCAGTCGAGTGTCAGCTTGTGGCCGTTTATGCCTCCACTTGCGTTGATGGCACGCACCGCAGCTCGCTCGCCGGCGAGGGCTGTGGGGTAGAGGCTGTCTGTGCCCGTCAGAGCGACGGGGTAACCGATCTTGATCGGCGCCTTTGTCGCGGCATGCTTAACCGATGCCGACCCGGAGGCGGCGCCTGCGAACGCGGCGATCAGTGACGCGGCGAGGACGCCAGCGACAGCGACACGGTGCGCACGACGGCCACCGAGCGAGTTCGTAACGGTCTTCAGTCTCATCTACCCCCCCAAGTCGGCTCAGGCCGTGCCGAGTTTAGACTATTAATCGTTGTGATGTCAAGGATCCGCCATCAATTGTTGCGATGTCAAGGATCCGCCGTGTCCAGCTCAAGGTGATCCTCGAGACGGCGCCCCGTCAGACGACCGGAAAGCGTGAGGAGTCGAAAGAGCCGGTCCGACTCGCGCGTAATGCGACGAGGTTGTCTCGTGCGGTTGACGACGCCGTTCGGCGAGCTCACTGAACGCGCGACGAACTCCGTCTCAATCTTCTCAACAGATCCCGGCCTCTAATCTCCGAGCGCCGCGCTACTCGGGACGGGGTCCGTGGAGCTCTTGCCACGCATCTCGCGTGACGTCTTGAACCCGGTATGGCTATTCACGATCGACAACGCTCGGTTGCCCCTGGTCTCCAGGACGAAAGCGTGCGACGCTCGAAGGTGTTGATATGCGAGGCGCTCGGCGACGACGGAGTCCCCGGCCCTTATCGCTCTGATGATCTCCTCGTGCGTTCGGATCACGTCTTCACGCAGTTGAAGGGCAGGGTAACGCCCGTCGGCCTCGATCTGGTCGGCCCAGTCGACTTCCTGTGCCGACCAGAGCGCTTCAAGCACGCCAACCAGGACCACGAGCGGCCGGATGGGGCAGTGGGCAACGAGAAGATCGTGAAACACGCGCCCAAGGCGCGTGAAGCTCGGCCCGTCTTCCAGATACTCCGCGGCCTCGCGGCAGTTCTCTTCCAGCAGCGGGACCACGACGACCGCAGCATCGTCACGCTCAGCAATCAACCGAACGCATGCCGGTTCGAGCACGCCCAACGACTGCGCGACGTCCCGCAGCGTCATGGCCTGCGACTGCAACACAAGGCCGACCATGTATGCCGCAGTGGCGACCTTCGGGCTGTGGACAATCGCCCCGCCGAGCTTTCCCCGCCGCACCGAGATCAGACCTTCGGTCTCCAGGATGCGCATCGCCTCTCGGATCGACGGCTTGCTGATCGGGAACTCTGCGAGAAGATCGTCCAACTTCGGGAGAAGTTCTCCG
>JASHYA010000332.1 GCA_030043315.1 Acidimicrobiales bacterium | reverse complement strand
TACAAGTGGATCGTCCTCACCAACACGACCCTCGGCATGATGATGGCGACGATCGACACGTCGATCATGCTGATCGCACTCCCAGACGTCTTTCGGGGAATCGGGATCGATCCGCTGAAGGCGGGCAACAGCTTCTACCTCCTGTGGATGATCCTCGGCTTCATGGTCGTGACGAGCGTCCTCGTCGTGAGCCTGGGCCGCCTCGGCGACATGTTCGGCCGGGTGAAGATGTACAACCTCGGGTTCGCCGTCTACACGTTCTTCTCGCTCGTCCTCGGGGTGACCTGGATGCACGGCACCTCGGGAGCGATCTGGCTCGTCGTGATGCGGCTCTTCCAGGGGGTGGGGGCCGCGTTCCTCATCGCGAACTCCTCGGCGATCCTGACGGACGCGTTCCCCCCGGGACAGCGTGGGATGGCACTCGGCATCAACCAGATCACCGGCATCGCGGGCACCTTCATCGGTCTCGTTCTCGGCGGCGTGCTCGGACCGATCAACTGGCACCTCATCTTCTACGTGTCGGTGCCGGTCGGCCTCTTCTGCACGGTCTGGGCGTACAAGAAGCTGCGTGAGGTACCCCGACGCGAGCGGGCCCGCGTGGACTGGGCGGGGAACATCACCTTCTCGCTGGGGCTGGTCCTGCTCATGATCGGGATCACCTACGGGATCCAGCCCTACGGTGGGCAGCCCATGGGCTGGGAGAGCCCCTTCGTCGACGCGTGCCTCGCTGCGGGCGTCACGCTGCTCGTGGTCTTCGCGGTCATCGAGAAGAGGGTCGCCGACCCGATGTTCCGGCTGCGTCTCTTCCGCATCCGCGCCTTCACCGCAGGCAGCCTGTCGTCGTTCCTCTCGTCCGTCGGCCGAGGGGGGCTCATGTTCATGCTGATCATCTGGCTGCAGGGGATCTGGCTGCCGCTGCACGGGTACAGCTTCGCCCGCACCCCCCTGTGGGCCGGGATCTACATGTTGCCCCTCACCGGCGGGTTCCTCCTGGCCGGCCCGCTTTCCGGGATCCTCTCGGACCGGTTCGGCTCGAGGCCGTTCGCCTCGGGAGGAATGCTCGCCGCCGCGGGGACCTTCGTGCTGCTCGAGACGCTGCCCGTCGACTTCTCCTACTGGGTGTTCGCGCTGCTCCTGCTCGTGAACGGGATGGCCATGGGGGCATTCGCCGCACCGAACCGTGCGGGCGTGATGAACAGCCTCCCTCCCGAGCACCGGGGTGTCGGGTCGGGGATGAACTCGACGTTCCAGAACTCGGCGCAGGTGCTCTCCATCGGCATCTTCTTCACCCTCATGATCGTCGGGCTCTCCTCCGCGCTCCCCGCCGCGCTCGACCACGGGCTCGTCACTCACGGCGTGCCGGCCGCGGCTGCGACGAGGGTATCCAAGCTGCCGCCGGTGTCGGTCCTCTTCGCCGCCTTCCTCGGCTACAGCCCCATTCAGCACCTGCTCGGGAGCTCGATCCTGGCCCACGTTCCTGCAGCGAGCGCACGTGCACTCACGAGCAGGTCCTTCTTTCCCCACCTGATCATGGGCCCGTTCCGCAGCGGCCTCCACGAAGCGTTCGACTTCGCGATCATCGCGTGCCTCGTCGCGTCGGCTGCGTCGTGGTTGCGCGGCGGCAAGTACGTCTACGTCGAGCGCGCAGGCGCCGCACCAACCAGGACGGCACAGGTGACGGCGGTCGGCGACAAAAACGGGCACGAGTCGAGTGGCGGCTGGGCCGGCGACGGTGGGGCCGTCGGCGGCGCGGTGGCGGCCGAGTCCGCAGGACGGTCGGAGTCCCGGTAGCGGCCGCGCTCGCAGACCGGACCGGGACGGGTCATGTCTCGAGCCGGCCGCTGCGCCCGGCACGACGACCCATGTGCCACCCTCTGCAGAAGGCGCACTCGTAGACACCGAGCCGGGTGCCCGACTCCTTCGACCGCTCGTCCGCGGCCACGAGCGCGTCCGCTCGGGAGGAGTAGCGGACCTTGGGCTGGCCGTCGTCCCGCCAGTGTGACGCGTCGAGCGCGAGCGGTCGATGGACGCGGCGCCGGGGCATCACCCCAGTTTGCCTGCCGCGCCCCGTAGCGATGACCGGGAAGCGGCAGCCGCGCGGCGGCACTCCCCGCGTGGAACAGTGGGCCCCGATGGACGCATCGACTCCGCGCGGGGGCTTGCGGCGGACGTGGCGCGTCCTCGTCGGCAGGCCCCTGCGGTTCCGCGATCTCGGGGCCGAGCAGATCACGCCGGTCGAGGGTCTCTCGGCCCTGTCCCTCGACGCGCTGACCTCCGTCGCGTACGGACCGGAGGCGATCGTGGTCGTGCTCGCCGTGGCGGGCGCGGGGGCACTTCGGCTCGTTCTCCCCATCACCATCGCCATCGTGGTGCTGCTGGCGATCCTCGTGGGGTCCTACCGGCAGGTCATCGTCGCCTACCCCGGTGGCGGCGGGGCCTACGCGGTGTCGAGGGCGAACTTCGGCGCCAACGTGAGTCTCGTGGCGGCCGCATCGCTCGTCGTCGACTACACGCTCACGGTCGCGGTCTCGATCGCAGCCGGCGTCGGCGCGCTCACCGCGGCCTTCCCCTCGCTCGTGCCCGCGACCTTGCCGCTCTGCCTCGGCATCCTGGCGGTGATCATGGTGATGAACCTGCGCGGACTTGGCGACACCGCGCGGGCGTTCCTGCTGCCGACGTTGATCTTCATCGTAGGCCTGCTCGCGATCATCGGTGTCGGCCTCGTCCATCCGCTCGGCCTCCACCAACCCCAGCCGGGGCACTCCCTCGTCCCGACCCATGCGATCGAAGCCGTCGGGATCCTACTCGTGCTCAAGGCCTTCTCCTCCGGGTGCAGCGCGCTCACCGGGGTCGAGGCGATCGCGAACGGGGTCCCGCTGTTCAAGCCGCCGCGCGTCCAGCGGGCGAAGCGCACCGAGCTCCTGCTCGGCGTGATCCTCGGCGCGATGCTGCTCGGGCTGGCGGTTCTCGCCCGGCGCTGGCACGTGGGGCCGCGGTCAGGGCAGACGGTGCTGAGCGAGATCATGGCCGACGCCGTCGGTCGGCACTGGGCCTACTTCATCGTGTCGATCACCATCACGATCGTCCTCGGTCTCGCTGCGAACACCTCATTCGGTGGGCTGCCGGTGCTGGCGAGCCTTCTCGGCCGCGACAACTATCTGCCACACCTTTTTTCCCTTCGGGGCGACCGTCAGGTGTTCAGCTTCGGCATCGTGACGCTCGCCGTGCTCGCCGCCGCGCTGCTCATCGCGGTCGACGGAAACACCCAGTCACTGATCCCGATGTTCGCAATCGGCGTCTTCACGGGCTTCACGCTCGCACAGGGCGGAATGGTCCTGCACTGGCGTGCAACCAGACCAAAGGGATGGCAGCTGCGCGCGTCGCTCAACGGTCTCGGTTCGCTCGTCACCGCGGTCGCGACCGTGATCTTCATCGTCACCAAGTTCACCTCTGGCGCATGGGTTGTGCTCGTCGCAGTCCCCTGCTTCATCGTGCTCTTCGTGCGGATCAACCGGTACTACCGATACGTGCACCAGCAGCTGGGCTTCGGCAGCGTGCCGCCTGCGCCTCACGCGCACCCGACCTATGTCGTGGTACCGGTGATCGGCGTGAACCGCCTCACGTCCTTTGCAATCAGTCAGGCGCTTTCCATCGGAGACGAGGTCCTGGCGGTCAGCGTGCTCCAGGACGAAGAGGACGCAGATGAGAAGGACGAGTCACTTCGTGCCGAATGGACGCGCTGGGATCCCGGTGTACCTCTGCGCATCTTGCGCACGCAATATGCGTCGATTGCCCGGCCGATCGTCGAGCTGATCGACGAGCTCCGAGCACGAGTCGAGAGTCAGATCGTGGTGCTCCTTCCGGTTGTGCAACCGGACCGACGCCGCTACGAGCTGTTGCACAACCACATCGACACGGTCGTCGCTGGAGCATTGCGATCCCGTGACGACATCGTGGTCACGAGGGTCGTGATGCGCTTGCGCACGCACGAACAAGACCGGGACGCGGTGGCCGGTGAGCAGGACACGGTGCAGGGCGGCGCACGCTGAAATCCGTGTGTATGCACGCAAAATCGCTGCCCGACTTGACGATGGGATAGCTATTCGCTAGAAAGACGTTCCCGTGACCGCTCTCTGGCGTCTTTGCGCGCCCATTTTGGAGTGGGCGCGACGGGGCGCGATGTCCGCGGCGAGAGCAGCGACGCCCGCCCTGTGGAGCCTCGGAGTGGCAGCGATCTGTGCGACGCTGTGTTACGTCGCCGCGCCCGCGGGTGCGAACCCCGTCCAAGATTTGCAACAAGAGGCCGCCTCACTCTCCCAGCAGATGCTGCTCGAGCAACTTCAGGTCGATGGCTTCGAGCAACAGCGTGCGGCCGACATGACGACCGTCGCCGCGGACGACACGCAGCTGCGCGGGTTACAGACGCAGCTCATCGCGACGCGCAACCGCATCGACGAGGACCTCGCTCGACTCCGCAGTGCTGCGGTCACCGCGTACGTGGAGGGCGGGACCGGCGTCGACGGCGTGAGCGCGCTCTTCGCCGCGAGTCCCTCGGACGGGGCGAGTGGCGTGTACGCAGAAGTGATGACCGGAGATCTCACGTCGTCCGTGGCGCGACTTCAGGCCGATCGCCGTCTCTTGGACACCGAAGAGGCCGCACAGCAACAGGTCGCGGCCGAGGAGCAGCGTCAGCTTCGCGGCGCCGACGCAGCGCTCAACTCGGCCGAGTCGACCGAACAGGCGCTCAGCCAGCAACGCGCCGGCGTGACAAGCCAGCTGGCGGCCGTCATGGCGCAAGAGCAGGCACAGGAAGAACAGGCACAGCGACAGCGGGTACAGCAGGAGGAGGCGCAGGCGCAGCAGCCACAGGCACAGGCACAGGCAACGCAGGCACCCCTGGAGCAGGCACCGCTGGAGCAGCCACAGCAAACCGTCGCGCACCAGGCGGCGGCGACAGACAGCGCCAGCGTCGCCACCTCGACAGCCTCCACAAGCGCGCTCCCGCAGTTGAACTCGTTCTTGACGTGCGTGGTCCAGGCGGAGTCGAGTGGGGACTACCAGGCGGTCTCGCCGACAGGGCAGTACATGGGTGCGTTCCAGTTCGCGCAGTCGACGTGGAACGAAGCCGCGCAGCTCGCGGGGCTGCCCACACTCGTCGGCGTACCGCCGACCGAGGCGTCGCCGAGAGATCAGGATCTGCTCGCGATCGCGTTGTACAACGCCGACGGCGAGCAGCCGTGGTACGACCCCTGCACCGAGTAGTCCAAGACCCCGCCGCAACGGCGCCGTAGCGCGGATATCCGTATTCTTCTTCTTCCGGTC
>JASHYA010000033.1 GCA_030043315.1 Acidimicrobiales bacterium | reverse complement strand
GTCTTCCCAGACCCCGTCGTGTTGTCCGAAGAGGCGGTGTAGTTGGTTGTCGAAGGCGTGTAGACCGCCGAGAAGCAGTAGAGGCCGGCGGCGTTGGCGGGGATGGAGGGAGCGGGGAGGCCGGCATCGGCGCTCGGCGGTGTCGTGGCCGGTGTGGCCGTCTCGAGGGGCACGGGCGAGCCGTGCTCGTGGGTCGTCGTCGCCGTGCAGGACTTCGCCGTTGTCGTGGTCGTGGCTGTGAAGCACTCGTAGAACTGGACGGTGCCGGCCGGGGCGGCCGAGCCACTCACCCCGGTCACCGTCGCGCTGTCGGTCAGTGTCCCCGCCGAGCCCAAGGTGGTGGTGCCGGTCGTGGTCGTCGCTGTGGTCGTGATCGGCGCTGTGACCGAGGTGACGGTCAGGCACTCCTCCGAGACCGCCGTCGCTGTCGCCGCCGTGTTCTCGTGGGAGGCCGTGTAGTTGGTTGTGGTGCCGGGTGTGTAGGTCGCCCCGAAGCAGTACTCGCCGGCCGCGTCGAGGGTGAATGTTGTCGTCTTGGCTGTCGAGTGCGGCGACGTCTGGCCTGTTGTGTGCGTGGCGAGGGTCTTGTGCTCGGTGCTCGTGGCGCCCGTCGGCCCGCACCTCGCAGGCGTGCTCGACCCCGCCTCGAAGCACTCGAAGAGTGTGACGGAGCCGGCCGGGGCTGCGGCGCCGTCCTCACCGGCCACGGTCACTGTGTCGTGGACCTTGTTGGAGCTCGACCCGAGCACGACGCTTCCCTTGACCGACGGGGTGGTCGTGATCGTTGGAGTCGCCTTCGTGACGTCGACGCACTCCGTCGACTCGGCGTCACCAGAGGCTGTGTTGTCCTTCGCGGTGCCCGTGTAGTGGGCTGTAGTGCCGGACACTGTGAACACCGCTGAGAAGCAGTACCAGCCGGCTCCAGTCGGCCTCACTGTCGCTGACGTGAACGTCCGTACGCCACCACTGGTCGTGCTCGACGCGCTCGCTACCGACGCGCCAGTCGAGCAATAGCTCTCGGCGGTGACCGGGCCGCAGACCTTGAACGCGATGGTCCCTGTGGGAGCACCCTCCGTGGCGTTGCCCGTCACGGTGGCGATGTCGTGGATCGCGCCCGAACCGAGGACCAGGCCGCCGCTGGGCGAGGCCATCGTCGTGAGGGTCGGCGTCGTCTTGACCGTGGCGCAGTCGGTTGTCTCTTTGAAAGACTTGGCATCTGTCCGCTGGACCGTGCTGTCTGTGTTGCGCTCCGGTGTGAATGCATCAGATGTGAAGTGGTGAAGGTCGAAGAAGTTGACGCAGATCGCCGACGGAATCCTTGTCACGCTCGGATAGGTTGCCTCGGCTTTCCACGGCCCCTTGGACGCGTCAGTCCCTGTGTCGGTGCATGTCGCCTCGTTGCTGTTGTTCGCGTAGCCGTCGAGGTCGGGTCCTTCGTAGAAGTACGTCTTGGAGCTTCCGATCTCCAGGTGCAACGTGGCCTTTGTGATGACTCCCGTGAAAAGAGATGCTCCCTTCCCGCTCGTGTTCGTCGTCTTCACCAGGCTTGCTGTGGAGAGCGAGAAGTTTGTCCTTGGATGTGTCGATGTGGTCTGAATGCCCCACCAGTCCACGGACCAGCCGACACCGCTGCGACTCGTGCACGTCTCTCCGGGGAATTTCCACGTGCCCGTGAGCGTGACGGCTGCGTGCCCGGTGGTTCCTGTGACGGTCACGCTTGGTGGCTGGAAGGAGAGGCCTGTCGGCGCGTCCGCCCCGGCAATTGCGCTTGGCAGCACGACGGCCGCGACGGATCCTCCGATGACCACCCACGTCGCGAGAAGGAGCCGAAGAGCTCGCGATGGGACTCCCCTCCGACGAGCCGTCGCAGCTTCTGTGAGTTTGGACCGCCCCGACTGTCCCTTCATTCCGCCACCCGAGGTCGGTCTGCGTTGCTACTCACGCGGTAGTGCGACCAAAAAAGTGCGCGCGTCACTGAGTCGACGTCCTGACGCGCGGACGCGGCACGTCTTCCGTCCGCGCCAGGCGCCGCCACTCGTACGGCCACCACCTGGAGATCGGTCCTGCTCCTCCCCCGCCGGTCGGAACTGGTCCGACTCTCCTGCAACCCCCGCCCTGATCAAACCATGACGGGCCCTCTGGAACAACCCAACATCTGCACAAGAACGCACAAGAACGCAACAACCGACGCTTCGAGCGAGGTTCTGTCAGTCGGAGCACCGCGTGGCGTCAGATGTTGCCAAAGATGCAACCAATCGCGGACGACCTTCCGCTCGACCCGGACGCTGAAGCGCTCTGACGCCGCCCTGCTCCCCTGGGCCCTCTGCGCCAGGACGCCGGTAGGAGGCCACTAGATGATCAATTCCAAGGGGCAGCGAGCGAACCGGGTGCCGTCCGAGATTGCCGTTGTGCCAAATCGCCGCGGTGAGAGCCAGAAGACGTTGGAGCACGCGGGTGACGACCCCACCCCAGGTCCGGCCACCGTGGCGTTCCAGGTCGAGCTGGCCCTTCAAGGTGTCGTTCACCGACTCGATGATCTGGCGAAGGGGCCGGTCGAGGCGGTGGTGTACGCCCGACGAGGCTGGCCCCACGGGCCGGCCGGCGGTGACGCGTGCTTCGCCCCGGCGGATCGGACGTGCTGCTGCGTTCCCCCCTGTATAAGGGGGATAGCGAAGTAGGAGAGAGCGAATACCACTGCATCTCCCCCCGTATAAGGGGTATAGTGAAGCGATGCCACGCCCATCGGTCCTGCCCCGGCTCCATGAGCTCGCCCAGGAGCAATGGGGGCTCGTCACCCGCCGCCAGATGGAGGAGGAGGGGATCGGCCCTACCACCCTCGACCGCCTGACGGCGCCGGAAGGGGTGCTCGACCGGGTGGCGACCGGTGTATACCGGCTGGTGGGCGCGCCGATCCCCGACCATGTCGACCTCCGGGCGGCGTGGCTCCAGCTCGCCCCGAGCCTGCCGGCGTGGGAGCGGACCGTCAAAGAGGGCGTGGTCTCCCACCGATCGGCGGCCGCCATGTACGGACTCGGTCACCTTCCCGCCGACCGCCACGAGTTCACGCTCCCGACGCGCCGTCAGACCCGCCGG
>JASHYA010000331.1 GCA_030043315.1 Acidimicrobiales bacterium | reverse complement strand
CTGAACGTCTACACGTACATCGAGTTCGCCTCGAGCGGTCTGCCCGGGACGATCGCACCCACGGCGCTCGCCTTGGGCACGGCCGCGGTGGCGGTGGCGCTCAGCCGGCTGGTGGTCGTCCGGTACCGGCGGCGGCGGCACGACTCCGGGGCGCTGCCGGCCCCGCGTCGACCGGACCCTCCGGCACCGGCCCCGCTCCGCTTCGATCTGGACTGGCGGCTCGGGGAGTTCCGTCTCTCGGTCGCCCACCGCGCCGAGGCTCTCCGTCTCGCCGTGCTCGGGCCGTCCGGCTCGGGCAAGTCCGTGCTCCTGCGCTGCCTCGCCGGCCTGTACGGCCCGGCTCCCGGTCCGGTCGCCTACGGCGACCACCAGGTGGAGGCGATCCCGGTCGAACGACGGCGCATCGGGTACGTGGGGCAGGGGTTCGGGCTCTTCCCGCACCTGACCGTGTGGGAGCAGGTGCTGTTCGCCCACGACGCGGACCCGAGGATCGCCGCCTACTGGCTCGAGGCGCTCCACCTGGCGGGGCTGGAACGGCGCCTCCCCTCCGAGCTGTCGGGAGGGCAGCGACAGCGGGTCGCCCTGGCCCAGGCCCTGGCGCGATCGCCCGACGTCCTGTTGCTCGACGAGCCGCTCAGTGCCCTCGACGCACCGGTCCGGGTCGAGCTGCGCCGGGAGCTGCGCCGGCTCCAGCGCGAGGCCGCCATCTCGACGGTGCTCGTCACCCACGACCCCGAGGAGGCGGCCCTCCTCGCCGACGAGGTCGTCGTGGTGGCCGACGGTCGTGTGCTCCAGCAGGGGCCGACCCTGGACGTCTATGACCACCCGTCCGCTCCCGTGGTCGCGCAGCTCCTCGGCGTGCACAACGTCGCCGAGGCGACGGTGACGGACGATGGCCGGCTGCGATGCGACGGGGGGATCCTGCTCCGCGCGCCAAACGGCGACTTCGCCCCGGGCACGCCGGTCCTGTGGCGGATCCGGCCCTCCGACCTCGCCGTGTACGCCGCGCCCAGCCTCGGCGAGGGGACCGAGGTGTTCGACGCGCGGCTCGACGAGGTGTCCTGGTTGGGTGAGCGTGTCGAGGCCAGGGTGGAGCTCGCGCCCGGTCTCGTGCTCGAAGCGGACGGTTCGGACCTGCGCGAGCTCGCGGTCGGCACGCCCGTCCGGGTCGCGATCCCCACCGAGGCGGTGCACGTCTGGGCGGCGCGAGACGAACGGCTCGCGCCGGTCCCGCCGGCGCCAATCGGAGGCCACTCCGCCTGAACCGCGGACGCTCGACGGCTGCGGCACGGGCGTCAACGGCAGCACGCAGCGGGCGAGCGTTCTCGAGCGCTCGACGGCGTGCACGCGGACCGTCACCGATGTGGTTGGCCCACCATCCAACCGAGGATGCCGCTGTCCAACATGTGACGCGCAACCTTCATTCCCCGTTCGACTGTCGGTCGCCCGACGTTCATCGGGCTTTGTCACGATCGCCTTGGCGTAGCTGATGGCAGACGAGCCCCTCAGCTGCGGGCCAATGCGGAGGACAGCACCCGGCAGAACGAAAGGGAGGACAGGCAAGTGCTAGAACACCGAGCGCGCCGTCGCGGCGCACGCAATCTCGTAGCCGTGTCGCTCATCGCTGGACTGGCCGTCGTAGCCGGCACGTCGCTGGCCTCGGCGGCGGGATCACCGGGAGGGAGACAGGGCGGACCACGGGATCACCGCAACGGTCCGAGTTTCACCGCCCCGCTTACCCCTGGGGATCTTCTGGTCAGCACCAGTACCTATGTGAACGACCCGACAATCGTCGCGGGCACCACCCAGCTGCCGCCGGGGTGCTCCACGGCAACTGTGGCGCCCGACCCCTGTGGCACCGCGGTTGCCAACGGTACATATCCCTATGTCTTCAACAACGACCAGGTGGACACAAGCTTCGGCGTGACGTCCCCGATCGTCCTGGACGAGCTCACCACGAATGGTCGCGTGGTCGGATCGATCGAGGTGCCCAACAGCACCGAGGCGGGGACCGTCGGAAAGACACAGATGGTGACGAGTTTCTCGTCCAAATCGGAGCTCGCGCTGAACCTGTCCGCCACAGGCAAGTACGTCACCTTCATGGGGTACGACTCAGCGGTCGACACGGCCGACGTCTCGAACGCGAACACGCCCGGTGACATCGACCCGACCAGTGCCGACCCCGGCACCTACTACCGGGTCGTCGCCGAGCTCGATCACAACGGGAAGATCAGCTACACCCTGACGAACGCCTACACCGGTGACAACGGCCGTGCCGCCATCGCCGCCAAGGTCAACGGCCAGACAGAGATCTTCACCGCCGGGAACGCGGGCAACGGTGCAAACCCGGAGCCGTTCCAGGTGGTCACGGGTGCCGGCGCGCAGCTCGTCGAGCCGTCCAGCCAGCCGGAGGCGACACAGAAGCCGGGGCAGCCCACCCCGATCGGCAGCTTCAGCGTCTACAAGCAGCTGCCATCCGAGTACACAAACGACAAGGCGGCCAAGGACAACAACTACCGCGGCATCGCGATAGAGAACACAGTCCTGTACTACACCAAGGGCAGCGGCAGCAATGGCGTGGACACGGTGTACTTCGTCGACACCAGCGGCAAGGCCTGTCCGACAGGGAGCGGCCTGCCGCAGCCGGGGGCGTCGTTGCCGACCTCGACCACAGTGCGCTACTACACACCCACGGCGGCGCCGTCGATCGTGAAGAAATCGACGACGACCGCGAACCCGGGCCTCGTACCTGAGAACATGTGCATCCTGAAGGGGTTCCCGACCACATTGGCAAACACGACAAAGTGGTTCCCATTCGGTCTCTGGTTCGCCAACCCGGACACCTTGTACGTGGCGGACGAAGGCAACGGCACAGCCGAGAACACAACCGCGACCGCCACGACAAACGGTCTGTACCAGAACGCCGCCGCGCAGAAGACCGCTGGCCTACAGAAGTGGGTGTTCACAAAGGGCGCGCAGACCTGGAAACTGGCCTACACCCTGCAGAACGGACTGACACTCGGAACGCCCTACACGGTCGCCGGGTACCCGACCGGCCTCAACACCGGGACAAAGCTCGACAGGCCGTGGGCTCCGGCTACCGACGGGCTCCGCAACCTGACCGGCAAGATCAACCCCAACGGGACGGTGACGATCTGGGCGGCCACCTCGACGGTGAGCGGCAGTGGTGACCAGGGAGCAGACCCCAACCAGCTCGTGTCGGTCACCGACCAGCTCGACGCCACCACACTCCCCGCCGACGAGAAGTTCCAGACCGTGTTGGCGCCGAAGAGCGGCGTTGTCGTCCGCGGCGTGTCCTTTACCCCGGGGACTGAGTCCACGCACGGCACGTAGCGATCCGTGGGGGCAGCAGGTCCTGCTCCCGCGGCGAGGGAGTGGTGACGCCCGGGGCGGACCACGATCTGTACGGGACGACGCCGGCCTCCGGGCCGGCGCCGTCGCGTCTGCGCGGTGGATCGAAGAGGTAGCGGAGCGGTCAGGAGAGGTTGACGGAGCTTGTCAGCCGGGCGCCCAGACGACGACGCAGCGATGTGCTGCGTGCCACGATGTGCGGCCGAGGAGGTGGTGGGTTGTGATCACGGATCGGCTCGGAGCGCTCGGGATCGTGCTTCCGCCCGTCTTCGGCCCGGCCGCGAACTATCTCGGCTGCACGATCGACGGCGACCTCGTGTACGTCAGCGGTCACGGGCCGATCGACGGCGACGCCGTCGTGCGGGGGAAGGTGGGGGCAGACCTCACCCTCGAAGAGGGGCGCGACGCGGCGCGCAGGACCGCGCTCTCGATCCTCGCCACGCTCCAGGCAGAGCTGGGCGATCTCGACCGGATCGCGCGGATCGTCAAGGTCTTCGGCATGGTCAACGTGGCACCGGGCTTCGCAGAGATGCCGGCGGTGATCGACGGCTGCTCCGACCTGCTCGTCGAGGTCTTCGGCGACGCCGGCCGGCACGCCCGCAGCGCCGTCGGCGTGGCGGCATTGCCGTTCGACATCGCCGTGGAGATCGAGCTGGTGGCCCGGCTCCAGCCGGTTCCCGCAGCCTGACCGGCACGTCGAGGGCGGGGAAGGCACCGGTGGCGGAGAAGAAGCGCGGAAGGATCTGTGGCCATCGCGACGAGAGGGGTGATGGACGGCGATGACGACGTTGCACAGGACGGTGTTCCGGGGTGGCCAGGTCTTCGACGGCACGGGGGTGCCGCCTGCTCGGGCAGACGTCGTAGTCGAGGGCGACCGGATCATCGACGTCGGGCGCGAGCTCGACGGGGACGACGCGGTCGAGCTGGACGGAAAGACGCTCCTTCCCGGGCTGTTCGACTGCCACGTGCACCTCACGTTCTCGGGCGACCTGGACACCCTCGCGGGCATGATGCGCCCCTTCTCGCTGCGCTACTTCGAGGCGATCGGCAACATGTCCGCGACGCTCCGGACCGGCGTCACGTCGGTGCGCGAGGCGTCCGGCGCAGATCTCGGAGTGAAGACCGCGGTGGAGCGAGGGCTCGTGCGTGGGCCGCGCATGCAGATCTCGATCGCCATGCTCAGCCAGACCGGCGGGCACGGCGATCACCAGGCGCCGTCGGGCGGCTGCTTCACCTGGGAGCATGCGTACCCCGGGAACCCGGGCGCGGTCGTCGACGGACCCGACGCGATCCGCCGCCGAACGCGGGAGCTCATCAGGGAGGGTGCCGACGTCATCAAGGTGGCGACGTCGGGCGGGGTGCTCTCGCCGAGGGACGATCCCCGGCACGGCCACTTCCGCGACGACGAGCTCGCCGTGCTCGTCGCGGAGGCAACGGCAGCCGGGCGTCCCGTCATGGCGCACGCGCAGGCGACCGAGGGCATCAAGGCGGCGGTGCGCAACGGCGTGCGTTCGATCGAGCACGGCATCTTCTTGGACGACGAGGCGATTTCGATGATGCTCGAACGAGGCACGTGGCTGGTGCCGACGCTGTCCGCACCCCAAGCGGTCATCGCAGCCGCGGAGGGAGGAATGCGGCTTCCCGACCCCGTCGTCCGCAAGGCGCACGAGGTGGTCGACGTCCACCTGGAATCCTTCGCGCGGGCGGTGCGCGCAGGCGTGAAGATCGCGATGGGGACCGACAGCGGCGTCGGCCCGCACGGCCGCAACCTCGAAGAGCTCTCGCTGATGGTCGCCCACAGCTTGATGAGCCCGATCGACGCCTGGGTGGCGACGACGACCAGCGCTGCAGCCCTCTGCGGCGTCGATCAGCAGCTCGGCCGCATCGCCCCGGACTATCTCGCCGACCTCACGGTCATCGAGGGGGACCTCCTCGACCTCGACGGCCTGCGGACACGGGTCTGCGGGGTCTGGAAAGGCGGCGTCTCGCAGATCTGAGGCGGAGGGAAGAGGTCGGGTGCCACCTCTGGGCGGGGTGACCCTCGACTCCGCCGCGCCGACCTGCGTCTCGCCGACCCGGATCCCGAGAACGCCGGCCAAGACGTCCGAACGTGCCGCCGACGTAGGTGGGCGGCTCAGTACCCGGGGAAGACCTTCCGCAGGGTGTCGAGCGTCGCTTGCTCCTCGACGTCGACGGCGGGCGCGTGCGACGGGTCGAGCCGACCGTGGACGAGCCGCAGGAAGGCCTCTGCGGGCAGGTGGAGCACCGCGGGCCGTGCCCCCTCCCCGGTGGCGCGTTCGGCGTGGGACGTCGAGTCGAGCAGCGTCATCGCGACGTCGTCTCCCACCTCGACCTCGAGCTCGCGGTCCGGATCGGAGGTGACGACGCGCACCGTGAAGGGCCGGGCCACCTCCGCGCGGTCCGGCTTTCCGATGAACGCCGCCACCCGTGGCAGCCGGTCGAGGAGCAGCGTCACCGCGTCGTGGTCCACGAGGGCGTGGGGCTCGAGCGCGACAGCCACGTCCCAGGTGTGCAGCGCGTGCTCGTTCAGGCGCATCCCGAGCACGCCGACCGCGTCCATGCGCAGCCCCCCGAAGAGTGTGAACTCGAGCTCCTCGAGCGTGTCGCCGAGATGCTCGAGCTTTTCGACCAGCTCGCCGTCGGTGGACAGGGCCGCCTCGGTCACCTCCCGAGGTCCCATCGCGTTCCAACGCGCCCAGATCTGGGGGAACTCCTCCCGGGAAGGTGGCTCCTCTCCGGCCACGACGGCGTCCACGGTCTTGCCCAGGATCTCGGCCCCACTTCCGATGTGGGAGAGCACCTGGGCGATGCTCCACTCGTCGCAGTACGACCGGCTCGAGAGGCCCTCGTCGTCCAGCTCGCCGACGAGGTCGGAGAGCCGGTCGTGGGAGCCCGCGAGCGCGTCGAGCCACACGGATACGTCCTTCACGTCGGTCGGCACATCCTCAGGGTAGGGGAATGCGTGACGGGCCGCTCAGCCGTCGGCCCGTCCGGCACCGAGCCCGTCCGCCGGCTCCCGCCCCGCCCGGACGGTGGCGATCGCCTCTCTGGCGACGATCTGCTGATGGGTGATGACCCGTTCGGCCCCGCCCCGCCCGACGAACGCGATCGCCCAGTGGACGAGCGCGGTGAACCGGTTCTTGAACCCGGTGAGGAACGTGAGGTGGACGACGAGCCAGAGGAACCAGCCGGCGAACCCCCCGACCGACAGCTTCCCGAAGTTGGCTACCCCGCGGAAGCGCGAGATGATCGCCATGGTGCCGAGATCGCGGTAGCGGAACGGACGGGAGGTCGAGTCGCCCGCCAGCCGCCGCCGCACCGTCAGGGCCGCGTGCACCCCCGTCTGGATCGCCACCTCTGCGAGTGCGGGGAGGTCGTCGAGAGCCATCATGTCGCCGATGACGAACACCTCCGGGTGCCCCGGCAGCGTGCAGTCGGGGAGGACGCGGACGCGGCCCGTCCGGTCCAGCTCTGCGCCAGACGCGTCGGCGAGCTGGCGCCCGAGCGGCGACGCGGTCATGCCCGCCGCCCAGACCTTCGTGCGCGCGTTGACGCGCTCTTTGCGTCCGTCGCCGTAGCGGAGGTCCACCCCCTCGTCGTCCATGCCGACGACCATGCAGTTCGTCCTGACGTCGACGCCTATTGCTCGCAGGTCGTGCATCGCGATCTCCGGCGTGCGTCCGCCGAAGGTGGGGAGCAGCCGGTCCCCTCCCTCGGCGAGGATGACGTGCGCCGAGGCCGGATCGATGACCCGGAAGTTCTTGAGCAGCGCACGGCGAGACAGCTCCACCATCTGGCCGGCCATCTCCACGCCGGACGGTCCGCCGCCCACGACGACGAAGGTGAGCCAGGAGAGCCGCTCCCACGGGAGGGGCTCGGTCTCGGCCATCTCGAACGCGTCGAAGATGCGGCCGCGTAGCTCGAGCGCGTCGTCGATCGACTTGAGGCCGGGAGCGAAGCGCGCGAGCTCGTCGTTGCCGAAGTAGGAGGTCTCGAGCCCGGTCGACACGATGAGGGAGTCGTAGGGCGTCTCGAGCAGGCGACCGGGTTGCGAGGAGAAGACGACCCGACGCTCGAGGTCGAAGCTGGTGACCTCGGCGAGCTGGACGCGGACGTTCCGGTAGCGGCGCAGCACGTCACGCGTTGGGGGCGCGACCTCCCCTCCGGGGAGGATCCCGGTGGCGACCTGGTAGAGGAGCGGCTGGAACAGGTGGTGGTTGACGCGGTCGATCACCGTCACGTCGAGCGGCGCATCGTGGAAGGCTCGTGCGGCGAACAGCCCCCCGAACCCCGACCCGACGATGACGACGCGATGCCCCGACGGGCCCTCGACCCTGCGCCGGTGCGCTCGCACGGACCTCACCCCGGCGACGAACGGAGCGGGATGTCGTCGAAGCGTGCGAGCGCGTCGCGCACGTACCGAACGAGCCTCACCGACTCGAGCTCGGAAGGGGAGAACCACGCCGCACGGTCGCTCGACCCACGGGCCTCGTCACGGAGGCTGCCGCTCCACTGCTCGAGGCGGTAGACGAGCCGTACCGTGTGCAGGAGCGTGCCGTCAGGCATGGGCCAGGTGTCCGACAGCGCACCGAGGAGCGCCACTGTCCCGACGGCGAGACCCGTCTCCTCTCTGATTTCGCGCCGAAGGGCGTCGGCGGGTGTCTCGCCGTGCTCCACGCCACCGCCCGGCAGGAACCACCGCCCGGCGACCGTGAGGTACGTGGCCGCGCGCACGAGGAGGATCCGTCCCTCCACGTCCCTCGCGATGCCGTAGACGCCGAGACGCTGGCGGTCGTTCCCGGTCTGCCGTGCGCTCCCGGTCACCCTCGCTCGTGCCTCCTCAGGGCCACACCCCCGCTCTCATCTCCTCGCACCTCTCGAGGCGGCGGCGCGCCTCCTCGCACCTCTCGAGGCCACGTCGCGCCTCATCGCACCTCCTCAAGCCCGCGTCGCGGGGCTCTCGGTGAGCGCGGGGTCACGCCTCACGATCGGCTCGAGCACCTGTTCCATCGCACGAACGAGCTCGGGCTCGAGGTCGACGTCGAGGGCCTTCACGTTCTCCTCGAGCTGCTCGGGCCTGGTCGCGCCGACGATCGCCGCGGACACGTTGGGGTTCGAGAGCACCCATGCGAGAGCGACGGCCGCCGGCGTGTGGCCGGCGGCCCGTGCGAGCGCCGCGAACTCCTGTACCGGCTCGAGCACCTCGTCGGTGAGAAGATCGGCGATGAAGTTGCTGCCGTTCGCGGACGTCGCACGCGATCCGGCCGGCGGAGGCTCGCCCGGCCGGTACTTGCCGGTCAGGACTCCCTGCGCGAGCGGGGACCAGACGATCTGCCCGATGCCTTCTCGCTCGCAGAGCGGCACGATCTCGGCCTCGATCACGCGCCACAGGAGGGAGTACTCGGGCTGGTTCGAGACCAGCCTGTCGAAACCCATGTCGTCGGCGATCTGTAGCGCCGACTCGATCTGTTCCGCCGTCCATTCCGACACCCCGACGTAGAGCACCTTGCCCTGGCGCACCAGATCGTCGAAGGCCCGCATCGTCTCTTCCAGCGGCGTCTCGAAGTCGTACCGGTGCGCCTGGTAGAGGTCCACGTAGTCGGTCTGGAGGTGCCGCAGGGAGGCGTGAACGGACTCCATGATGTGCTTGCGGGCGAGGCCACGGTCGTTCGGACCGGGACCCGTCGGCCAGTACACCTTCGTGAAGATCTCGAGGGACTCTCGCCGCTGGCCCGAGAGCGCACGACCGAGAACCTGTTCGGCTCGGCCTTGCGCGTAGACGTCCGCGGTGTCGAACGTCGTGATGCCGAGATCGAGCGCCTTTCGCACGCACGCTTGTGCGGCGTCCTCCTCGACTTGTCCGCCGTGGGTGATCCAGTTGCCGTACGCCAGCGCGGACACGACGAGCCCGCTCCTGCCCAGGTGTCGGTACTCCATGGGTACCGAGCGTAACTGGGGTCGTCCAGCGGTGCGTCGGGCGTGGCACGGGCCGGCGGCCAGGGGCCGGGCGCGCACTTACGCTTGTCGTATGGGGGCCGAGGAAGAGAATATGGAAGCGGAGGAAGGCGCCCGCGGGCCAGGAGAGGGGTCCGGCGAGAGGTCGGGCGCAGTGCTGCGCGTGTCCCGCTCCCTCTCGATCCCTCTCGACGAGATCTCCTGGCGCGCCACGACGCCGGGCGGGCCAGGAGGCCAGCACGCGAACCGGACTGCGAGCCGGGTGGAGGTGCGTTTCGACGTCGAGCGGTCGGCCTCGCTCGGGCCCCGCCAGCGCGCGCTCCTGCTCGAACGGCTAGGTCCGGTGGTCACCGCGTCCTCGGGCGACGAACGCTCCCAGGCGCGCAACCGGCAGCTCGCGCTCGAGCGACTTGCGGAGCGGCTCGCCGGGGGGCTTCGCGTCCCGCGACGGCGCCGGCCGACCACGCCGACCGCCGCGGCTCGGGCGCGCCGCCTCGAGGAGAAGCGGCACCGGTCGATGACGAAGCGTGACCGCCGCGCCCCGCGTGCGGACGACGATTGACCTCTCGGCTCGGGTGGTGAGAGCAGGTCAGAGCCTGAGGACGTTGTGGACCCTGGAGAGCGCTGCGCGGACGACCTCGTCCGAGTCGGGTGCGGTGTCCTCTCGGACCCCGACGATCGGGGTGAGCGACGCATAGCCTGCGGCGATCAGCGCGGCGTCGTCCTCCGGGTCCTCCGACTCGTCGAGGCGGCCGAGGGTGGGGATGGCGGTGCCGAGCGTGAGCCGGACCTCGCCCTCGTCCGGGTCCCCGCCCCGGGCAGGACCGCCGCCGGGTGGACCCCCGCCGCCGGGAGGAGCGCCCCCGCCGGGCGGATCCCCTCCGCCGCCGGGCACAGCCGCCCC
>JASHYA010000032.1 GCA_030043315.1 Acidimicrobiales bacterium | reverse complement strand
GTTCTCCGTCGCGACGTTGGACTCCGGGGCCCACGGCGGGCGAGCCATGTGTTCGTGTTCGATGTTCCCGCCTACGACCGACCCCTCCTCGTCACCGATGCCGTCGTCAACGTGGCTCCCGGCCTGGCCGACAAGGCAGACATCTGCCAGAACGCGGTGGACCTCGCGCACACGCTGGGGATCGATGTTCCCAAGGTGGCGGTGCTTTCCGCCCTCGAGGTCGTCGACCCTGCGATACCCTCGACGCTGGACGCCGCGGCCCTATCCAAGATGGCGGAGCGCGAAGAGATCTCCGGCGCCATTGTGGACGGTCCGTTGGCTCTCGACGACGCGATCAGCCCGGCCGCCATCGCGATCAAGCACTTCTCATCCGAAGTGGGAGGCCAAGCCGACGTGCTGGTCGTGCCGAACCTCGAGGCCGGCAACATCCTCTACAAGAGCTTCGTGTACATGGCTGGTGCCGAGGTCGCCGGGATCGTCCTCGGCACCAAGGTGCCGCTCGTGCTCACCAGCCGCGCCGACACCGTGAAGTCTCGGGTCGCCAGCGCAGCCCTAGCGGCACTCTGGTCGCGATCGAGCCATAGGACCTCATCGTTCGGAGAGCCATGATGTGCTGGTGCCCAGCTCCTCGAGCACGCGTTCCCCTCCCTCTCGCCCAAGAACGTCGGTTGAATGCCCGGGAGGTCTGTCGTCGGTTCGCGATCGAGGACACCTTCGTAGGTGGGACGGGCGCGGATCCCACCCTGATGGAGTTCATCGCTCGCCACAAGAGTGGAGCCACTCGCCATCTCGTGCTTCTCCCGCCTGTCGGTGTCCCTTGAGGAGGAGAACATGCGACGTAAGACTTCGCCGACCGGATCGAATGCGAGAGGTGTCAGCCTGCCTCTCAGGCTTCTCTGGCAAGGTGCCTCATCACGAGTGCGAGGTCGCGTGTCAGAGCAAGAGGGCGCGAAGGATCACGTAAAGGCGCTGTCACGTCGTGAGAAACGGGGCCTCGCTGCCGGCCTCATCGAAGAATGTCAGGCGTTTCTCGTCGGTTCCTACGCGGACCATCTCGATGGAAAGGGGCTCACCATACCCACGTGGGCATGGACGAATCTCCTTGCACACGGAAGCGTGGCGGACCTGCACCGCGCGGAGGACTCGTCGCACACCCAGGGGTCCCCGGCACACCTCCAGTGGCGTGCTGCCCGCAGCCACTTGGCCCGAGAGATCCTCGACCAGTCACGAAACTGCCCAGTGGATCTGGAGGAGCTGCAACGCAAGGTTCTGATTCCCCTCGAGTTGGAGCTCGCTCGGCGCTGTGAGGCGAGCACACGTAGCGACCCACATGCATGGGTAGTGGCGGTGCGAGCCGCTCTGGCACTCAGACGTTGATTGCCATCCGCCGTGGCTTCCGCGGCCACAACCCACTGAGGGCCTGGTCGGTCCGACCGTCGGCGCGGTGCTTCGGGGTAGGACGTCGCTGTACGAGGACGAGGAGTCGCTCGGCCAGAAGGCCGACCTCGCCGCCGAGCCGCACACCCCAACCGGAGCTGTGCCGCCGCGCCCTGTGGGTCCAGGGCGTCCGAGATCCGTGGAGACCGTTGGGTAGCGCGGAGGGTCTTCATCTTGGCGGCGATGCCGTCGATGCCCCGGCGCCGTCGACGGCTGTGACCGCCACGAGATAGCCAGGGGCGGGCACAAGCCTCGCGCGCCCCTCATCCTCGCCGGGAAATCGCTGTTCCCACTTGACGGAATCGTGCTGCATGGCTAAATTATGACTTTATCGATCGGTAATACCAACTTTAGTGATTTCGTCGTGATTTTGTAGCAATCACTCCCAGGGGCAGGCGTTCCTGGAGAAAGGGGCAACAGTGACGACCACGAACTCCCTGCAACCTGGACTTTCTGGCGGGGTCGCAGAGAACGGGCCGCTCCAGGTCAGGAGGATCACCGCACGCACCGGGGCAGAAATCCTCGGCCTCGACCTCGCTGCAGGGCTCGACGACGAGCAAGTCCGTGCCGTGCGCGACGCGCTCTTGCGCCATCGCGTCGTCTTCTTCCGGGGCCAGCACCTCTCGAGCGAAGACCAGATCGCGTTCGCGAGCAGGTTCGGAACGTTGACCTCGGCGCACCCCACGATCCCCGCGGTCGCAGAGCTGCCCCCCGTGCTCGAGTTGGACTCGCTTCGGGGGGGCCAGGCCGACCAGTGGCACACCGACGTGACGTTCGTCGACGTGCCCCCCACCTACTCGTTCCTACGAGCCATCGCCCTGCCCGAGGTCGGCGGGGACACCCTGTGGGCGAACACGGTGGCCGGCTACGAAGACCTCCGCCCCGAGCTGAAGCAGTTCGCCGACCAGCTTCGGGCCGTGCACACGAACCAGTACGACTACGCCAGGGCCGATCTCACCACGCTCGGCAACGAGATCGATTCGTCTCGTCTCGCGTACCTCAAGCAGTTCATCTCCACCAAGTACGAGACCGAACACCCTGTTGTCCGGATCCACCCTGAGACCGACGAACGAGCTCTCCTGCTCGGGAGCTTCGTCCAGCGCCTCGTCGGCTATCCGTCCGCTGCGTCTCTTGACATCGTTCGACTTCTTCAAGCCTCGGTGACCAAGCCGGAGAACACCGTGCGCTGGCACTGGGAGATCGGCGACCTCGCCATCTGGGACAACCGGTCGACGCAGCACTACGCGACGTTCGACTACGGCAAAGCGCATCGCAAGATGCAGCGCGTCACGACGATCGGCACCGTGCCATTCGGCATCGACGGCAAACCCAGCGTCGCACTCGTTGGCGACTCCGCGGCCTACAACAGCCGCGCTGTCAACGCGGCATAACCATTCCTGTCCCTCGATACCGATACTGCACGATCCGAGTTCCAAGTTCCTTCATCGCAAGGCCCCAATCCCACAACCCCAAAGGAGCAATGGCAGTGCGCGACTCAAGGCGCCTTCGACAAGGCGCGATCGTCTCGAATCTCCCGGTCCACGCGGAACGCCCGGCACATCGCACAGTGCGCTGGGTGATCGGCGGCTGCGCGGCCCTCGTCGCAACGATCTCGATGGCGGCGCTCTCGCTCGCGCCCGCCTCGGGTTCCACCGATCCCTCGGTCACGTTGGGTTATTTCACGGGCTCCCAGGCGACGCCGGCGACCGTCATCGCCACCGACGCCGCGCTGGAGAAGACCATCCCCGCCAAGATCAGCTGGTCGCCGGTCACCGCAGGGGTCACCGCACTGGCAGAGATGGAGTCCGGGTCCCTGCTCTCGGTCACAGGAGTGGGCAACCCACCGGTCGTCGGGGCCATCGGCAACGGCGTGAACGTCGACGTCCTGTGGGCCGACAGCCTGACAGCGAGCACACTCATCGTGTCGAAGTCGATCACCAAGCCCAGCCAGCTCGCCGGGAAGACGGTCGGGGACCTCGAGGGATCTTCGACAGACTTCCAGCTCCGTGGCTGGCTCTCGGTCGAGCACCTCACCAAGTCCGTGACGGTGGACGGCTTCCCGAGCGTTGCCGCGGTGGCGGCCGCATTCCTCGCGGGGAAGCTCCAGGGGGCGTACGTCGCCGGTGTCCAGTCCACCGAACTGATCGCCAAGGGCAGCCACGTGCTCGTCAACTCCAAGCAGATCGCTGCCGTCGGCTACGGGGGCTTCGGAGTCCTCGCAGTGGCCCACAGCCTCATCCAGAGCGATCCGACGCTGGTGCAGAAGTACGTGTGCGCCAGCCTGACGGCCATCGACGACATTCTCGGTCACGACTCAGCGAGGTACTTCAAGGCAAGCGCCAAGCTGCTCGGGGTGCCGGTCAAGACAGCGGTGACCGCTGGTGACGCCTCGGTGTCGTACTACATCACTCCCAGCCAGGAGAAGTCGTGGCTGGAGGGAAGCAACGGGTCGACGGCCACCGGGAAGCTCACCTCCGACTACCTGACGACCGCGAAGTTCGACCTCTCGTCGGGACGGATCAAGTCGATCCCCTCGAGAGCGACCGTCGCCTCGCACATCGACCCCACCTTCGCACTCAAGGCCCTCGCTGGGCACTGCTCGTAGGAGGACGCGGATGGAACTCCACCAGACTGCGACTGCCGTCGCACCGTCCTTGCGGGGGCTCCCCCTCTCCCCATCGTGGGAGACGGGGAGCCCCGACGCGATGCCGCCGGCAACGGGCCTCCAGCGGCGGATTGCGTCGGACACCGGAGCGCCAGCGGTCAAGGTCGAAGGGCTGACCAAGACCTTCGGCCGACGCGGTCGCCAGGTCCCGGTCTTCAACAACATCAATCTCTCGGTGCAAAAGGGAGAGTTCGTCTGCCTCCTCGGACCCTCGGGGTGCGGAAAGTCGACGCTCCTCAGCGCGATCGCCGGGATCCTGCCGTTCGACAAGGGCTCGGTGGCGATCGACGGGACCACGGTTACGGGACCGGGCGCAGACCGGGGAATGCTGTTCCAGAGTCCGATGCTGTTCTCGTGGCTGACCGTACGAGACAACGTGCTCTTCGGCCCACGGGCGCGAGGGCTCATGAAGCGTGCCCGTGCCGAGATCGGCGCGCAGGCCGACGAGATGCTCTCGACGGTCGGCCTCCACGGCTTCGGCGACGCGTACCCCCACGAGCTGTCGGGTGGGATGCGGCACCGGGTGGCGTTCGCCCGAGCCTTGCTCAACAATCCGGCGGTCTTGCTCATGGACGAGCCGTTCGGCGCTCTCGACGCGATGACCCGATCCCGCATGCACGCCTTCCTCATCTCGTTGTGGGAGGCACGGCGGATCACCATCGTGTTCGTCACCCACGACATCGAGGAGGCGGTCCTTCTGGGCGACCGAATCTGCGTCTTCGGCAACCGCCCGAACGGCATCATCAAGGAGCTCGAGGTGCCGCTGGGGAGGCCTCGACGCTTCGAAGACCTCGAGGAGCCGGCGGCACTCGTCACCAAACGATCCATCCGTGAGACCCTCTGGGCGGCAGCATGACCATCTCCGCGCTCGATGCTCCCGAGACCGTCCTCGACCTCGGAGTGCCCATCAACGACCCCATAGACATTCCCGACGTGGTCGCCGAGCGCTCGAGGCGGCGCCGGACGACGGCACGTCGGGTGGGGTTCGGCGCCCTCGGGTTAGGCATGGCCGTGGTCATCTGGGAAGTGGTCGCAACCATCATCGGGAACGACATCATGGTTCCCAGCGTCCAGAGCACCGTCAGTGCTCTCGCCCACTACCTCACGACCCCCTATCCCAGCGGCTCCGACCCACTGTGGGAGGACGCCCTCGTGAGCACGGAACGGGTCCTGATGGGCTTCGGCATCGGCACGTTCTGCGGTGTGGCAGTGGGATCCGTCATGTACGCCGTGCAGCCCATTCGCCACCTGGTAGATCCGATCATCGAGGTGACGCGCCCGCTCCCGCCCCTGGCGTTCATCCCGGTGCTCATCATGTGGTTCGGGATCGGCCAGACGCCCAAGGTCGTGCTCATTTCGATCGGAGTCCTCCCCATCATGGTGGTCTCGACCATCGCCGCCTTGGACGCCGTGCCGAAGGACCTCGAGCACTGCGGGCGCACTCTCGGAGCGTCACGTCGCTACGTGCTCCTCAACGTCCAGGTACGAGCTGCACTACCGGCCATCGTCACGGGCATGAGAATTGCAATGGCGGCATCATGGACGAGCATCGTCGCCGCCGAGATGATCGCCGCGAACTCCGGCCTCGGGTTCGTCATCCTCCAGGCGGGAAACTACCTCCAGATGCCTTTGGTGTTCGCTGGCATCGCGATGATCGGCGCGGTGGGCCTCCTGCTCGACACGAGCCTCCGTACCGCGCTGTTCTGGCTTGACCCCTCGCGCCGGTAGGCTCTTGTCGCAAGATCCCCTGGGGCATCGCGAGGTGGCTTGAGCTCACCGGCTCCCGGTGTTCACGTCGCCAACTATGCGTTGGCCACGTCCGGTGACGTGGGGCGCACCGCCTCGACCTCCCCCGTCGGCAGGACGACGCGTTCGTCTGGACGCCCGCGCAACACGTCGTCGAAGAACGAGGCGACGGCCTCCGCTTGGGGCACGTCGGCTCCAGCCTGCTCACTGCGGAACCAACGGTGGTCGAGATATTGGTGGTAGGCCTCGGCGGGCTCGAGCCGCCCCCGCAGCTCCGGCGGTATCGCCTCCACGAACGGCTCGAACCTCTCGCTGAGCCAGCGATGCGCGGCCACCCCCTCGGACAACGTGCGATCGAGTCGGCGCTCCTCGGCGGCCCGGAACGCATTCAGGTCGTTCAGCAGCCGGCGCGCTTGGTTTTCCTGCACCTCGATCCCGGTGAGGCGCGCCAGCTTACGAGCGTGATGCCCTTCTTCCACGATCGACGGGCGGATTCGGATACGTCGATTGCCGTCGACGGAGCTGACCACCAGCTCTCCCGCGTCGAACCCAAGCCGGTTCAGGCGCCCGACACGCTCGTCCAGGCGCCACAGCTCGTCAGTCGCATACTCCTCTTCCTCGGTGAGCTCCTCCCACAACTCTGAGTAGCGACGGTCCAGGCGCTCGGCGAACTCCACCGCATCGGTCCCGGCGGGCAGCCGGCCGGCGGCAACGAGGTCGGCGACACCGCCGGCGATGTTCTCGAGGGCGATCTCTACGTCGTTCGTGCGAAGCCTCCCCGAGAGCGGGTTGTGGTGCTCGGTGGTCTCAGCGTCGACGAGGTACGCGGCCAGTGCCCCGGCATCACGCCGGAAGAGCATGTTGGGCAGAGAGCAGTCTCCCCATATGAAGCCGTCCAGGTGCAAGCGGACGAGGAGCACGGCCGCCGCGTCGATGAGGCGACGCTGGTGTTCGAGCCCGTGTTCGCGTGCGAGCAGATACGTATAGGGCAGCGAGAAGTCCAGATAGCGCGTCACGACGGCGCCACCTATCGGGGCGCCGTCTGCATCCGCGCGACCCGTCACGACACAGACCGCCTCGACTGCCGGCAGTTCGGTCTCGGCGATCGTGCGCAACATCTGGTACTCGTGCCGAGCGCGGTCGTCCCGCGTCTCCTTGACCGCGAGAACGTGTCCACCGAGCTCGACGAACCGCACCACGTGCTGCGAAGGGCCACGCACCATGCGCACGAGATGGGGATCTTGCCATTCGAGGAGGGGTCGGCCCCACGGGAGCTCGAACAGATCCGCGTACTCCCTGACGCCCGCGAGTTGAACCTGCACAGTGCCGTTCTAACCCTTCACGCAGCTGCTCCGCCGACCCACCGTTCTCCCTATGGGGCGCGCTCGTTCTCCTCGCTTGCGTACCGACGAGGAAAGACAACCACGCGGGACGCCACCCCCTTGCGTCCGGTGGCTCCGGCTCAGAGCTGCCGGGTCGTGGCCACACCGCGGCCTCGGCGGGTGCGGAGCCGAACCAAGAACCGGAGCGACGGGGGCTCGCGCCGAGGAGCGAACAGCTGAAGCGCTTCACCCGAGCGTTCTCGTCACGCTCCGCTCACCCGGAATCGCGCGCCCGAAAGACGCGCGAGCGAGATGCTCGGTCGGTCGAGCACCTTGCGGGAACCCCGATTACAACCCGTGTGTCGATCCCCGCCGAGTCGCGAGGTTGGCGCCCACCAGTTGGACAAATCGAACAAATTTGAATAATTGGTTGCGTAATACCATCTGCTGTATTACAGTTCCGAGAAGGCTGGTTTCAACCCGGCGGGGGGCCAAAGGGGAGGACCGCATGCTTGGGAAGCGCCGAACTGTGTCTGTACGCACAGCATCCTCTGCAAGGTCGGCTACGTCTCTGACTCTGAGGGCGGCTTGCGGCGTCGCCGCCGCCATAGCTGTGGTCGCCGGCGGCGGTGCCGTGGCCGGAGCAGCTTCGTTGTCCGCCGATGGGTCGCACGCCGCTGCGGCAGGACGCACGGTTGACGGGTCCTCGGGTACGGCGCTCCATGTCGGCGCCGCGGGCACCGTCACCTCGGTCGACGGCGTCGCCACCGCCGGCCAATGCGGCACGCCCGGTGCGGCAGGGACATTCGTCCTCGTGAACTCGAGGACGACCAAGTCCCTCACCGCGCACGTGACCACCAGGACGAGGTTCGCCGAGCCCAAGACGCCCGGCGCCAACTTCGCCGACGTGTGCGTCGACAGGTCCGTGACCGTCGAGGGGACGGTGGCGAAAGGGGCCTTCACCGCAGATGCGGTCACGATCGCGCTGCCGCGGGTAACCGCCGCAGGCAAGGTCACCTCGGTCGACGGCGTCGCCACCGCCGGCCAGTGCGGCACGGCCGGTGCCGCGGGGACATTCGTCCTCGTGAATTCGAAGACGACCAAGTCCCTCACCGCGCACGTGACCGCCACGACGAGCTTCTCCGAGCCGAAGACGCCCGGTGCCAACTTCGCCGACGTCTGCGTCGACAGGTCTGTCACCGTCGCGGGCACCGTCACGGCCGGGATCTTCACCGCCGATGCGGTCACGATCCACTTGCCGCCGGTGTCCGCCGCGGGCAAGGTCACCTCGGTCGACGGCGTCGCCACCGCCGGGCAGTGCGGCACGGCCGGTGCGGCAGGGACATTCGTCCTCGTGAACTCGAAGACGACCAAATCCCTCACCGCGCACGTGACCGCCGCGACGAGGTTTGCCGAGCCGAAGACGACCAGCGCCAGCTTCGCCGACGTGTGCGTGGACAGGTCCGTGACCGTCGCGGGCACCGTGACAAAGGGCGTCTTCACCGCAGACGCGGTCACGATCCACTTGCCGCCGGTGTCCGCCGCAGGCAAGGTCACCTCGGTCGACGGCGTCGCTACCGCCGGGCAGTGCGGGACGGCCGGGGCGGCAGGGACATTCGTCCTCGTGAACTCGAGGACGACCAAGTCCCTCACCGCGCACGTGACCGCGACGACGAGCTTCTCTGAGCCGGGGACGACCGGCGCCAGCTTCGCCGACGTGTGCGTGGACAGCTCGGTCACCGTCGAAGGCACCGTGACAAAGGGCGTCTTCAGCGCAGACGCGGTCACGATCAATCTGCGGCCGGTGACCGCGGCGGGCACCGTCACCTCAGTCGACGGGGTCGCCACGGCCGGACAGTGCGGCACGGCCGGGGCGGCAGGGACATTCGTTCTCGTGAACCCGAAGACGACCAAGTCGATCACCGCGCACGTGACCGCCACGACGAAGTTCGCGGAGCCCAAGACGACCGGCGCCAGCTTCGCCGACGTGTGCGTCGACAGGTCCGTCACCGCCGAGGGCACCGTCGCGGACGGGATCTTCACCGCCGATGCGGTCACGATCAACCTTGCGCCGGTGACCGCCGCAGGCACCGTCACCTCGGTCGACGGCGTCGCCACGGCCGGGCAGTGCGGGACGGCCGGTGCGGCAGGGACATTCGTCCTCGTGAACCCGACGACGACCAAGTCCATCACCGCGCACGTGACCGCTACGACGAGCTTCACCGAGCCGAAGACCACCGGCGCCAGCTTCGCCGACGTCTGCGTGGACAGGTCCGTCACCGTCGAGGGCACCGTCACGGCCGGGATCTTCACCGCCGATGCGGTCACGATCGATCTGCCGCCCGTGACCGCCGCAGGCACGGTGACCTCGCTCGACGGCGTCGCCACGACCGGGCAGTGCGGGACGGCCGGTGCGGCAGGGACATTCGTCCTCGTGAACCCGACGACGACCAAGTCCATCACCGCGCACGTGACCGCCACGACGAGCTTCACCGACCCGACGACGACCGGCGCAAGCTTCGCCGACGTCTGCGTCGGCGAGTCCGTCACCGTGGGGGGCACCGTCACGGCCGGGATCTTCACCGCCGACACGGTCACGATCTGACCCCTGCCCGGGAGGCTCCGACCCGTCACATGCCGGACGGCCGGTGGGCGTGTCAGTCCAGAGGAGCCGACGGTGACATCCCGCGGTCCGTACCGCTCAGGCCGCGTCGGGCCTGCACGCGAAGTTCCTCCGGTACACGCCTGGCGCGATTCCGACTTCGGCATTGAAGCGAAGGCGGAGGTTGGCGGCGGTTCCCATCCCGCACAAGGTCGCAATGTGGTCGACGGTGAAATCCGTGGTTTCGAGCAGCTGTTGCGCCCGGTAGACACGCTGTCGGGAGATCCAGCGATGAGGCGTCGTTCCGGTGACTTCCCGAAATCGCCGTGCGAACGTGCGTGGACTCATCGCAGCCCGTACCGAGAGCTGGTGCACAGTGAGGCTCTCGTCGAGGTGCTCGAGCGCCCAGTCGAGCATCTCGGCGAGCAGCTCTCCTCCATCTTGCAGAGGAATCGGCGCGTCAACGAACTGTGCCTGTCCGCCGTGGCGGTGCGGTTGCACGACGAGCAGGCGCGCCACCGAGTTGGCGACCTGGGCGCCGAAGTCGGTACGCACGATGTGAAGGCACAAGTCGATCGACGCCGCAGAACCTGCGGACGTGAGGATGTCGCCTTCGTCGACGAAAAGGACTGTCGGATCGACACGGACGTCGGGGAACTCGTCCGCGAGGCGACCGGCCGACGTCCAGTGCGTCGTCACACGTCGGCCCTCCAGCAGTCCGGCGTGTGCGAGCACGAAGGCGCCCGTGCACAACGACGCGATACGAGCGCCTCGCGCGTGAGCCCGGCGCAGCGCGTCGAGGGTCCGTCCGTCGAAGCCGGCACGGCCATCTGCACCTGACACGTTCGGCAGCTCGATGGGCGGAACGACGATCGTGTGCGCGCCCCGGAGCGCTTCGAGCCCGACCGGAGCAGTGACGCTGACGCCCAACTGGGTGGTCACGAGCCCCGGTTTGGGTGCCGCGACGACCATCTCGTACCACGGCACACCCAGGTGCGACCGGTCGAAGCCGAAGACCTCGCACGCGACCCCGAACTCGAAGAGGGACACACCGTCTTGGACCAGTACGACGACCCGTCGCCGGCGCTCACGGCGGTTGGCTGCATTCTCGCGCATGGTGGCAATCCTGCCACTGTCAAAGACGCGGTTCAAGGCGCACACTGCGCGTATGAACGCTGAAGACCCCCTCCGGATCGGACACGAGCGCATCGCCGAGGCGCTCGATCGGGTGCCGCCACGGCGCGTCCACAAGCGACCCACGACCGCCCGTTTCCCCGGCGCGGCTCGGCTCACCGCGACGGCCCGGACGGCCAGGGACGCGCTGGGCCGGTCCACGGCGGCAGTCATGGGAGCCGCTGTCCGCGCGTGGCGTCTGAATCTCGAGATACAAGAGCGCCTCTATGACGAACAGCACCCGTGGGAGCGCGAGGGCCCACTGCGCTGGCAGGGCCGCGGGTCCAATGCCCGTCTCGTCGGCTGCCACTTGCCCACGCAGCCAAACGGGAGCCCGCTTCACGGATGAGGGACCGGACCACCGAGCTCGCCCGGTGCAGCGGCCCGAGCGCGCCGATGTCTGCCCGCGCCGGAGGTCCCGCCGCCGGTGGTGAAGCTCAGGGACGTTCGTCGACCTCGTCGACGTAATGCCAGTCGACCAGGCCATAACGTTCTACGACGAGGGGCTCCTGCATCGACGTCGACAGTTCCCGGCCACGGGCTATGGCCGCCTCGTCGCCGTTGAACTCGCCCGTCTCGATCTCGTCGCCACCGGGGCGTACAAAGTGGTAGCGCCAGGTTCTGTCGGAAGAGGACGCGGCGTCGGGCATGGCCCGACGATACGACAGCTTCAGATCCCCGGTACACCGATCGACGATGACCCCGGCGCACCTGTCCGCCCAGACGTGTTCATGACCGTGGGCGCGAGGTGGCTCCCGATGCGGCATCCCGGACCTCGCGTCTCTGAATCTGCCTGCCATCTTTCGACGCGTGGGTAGCTACCCTTGGCCCCCTCGGGGGTTGTCCGAGCCGTGTCGTGGAGAGGCCGGCGATGCCGAAGGGTGGGTCCAAGGACCGAGTCGTGCTGAGCCGCAGGTCGCTTCTGGCAGGCGGCGTGGGGCTGGCGCTCGTCGCAGGGGTGTGCGGGGGGCTCGTCGCGAACGCCCTCGACACGACGGCACCGTCGTCGTCGTCGGCCCAGGCGGCCGCCTGTCAGGCGACGACGATCGCCCGGGACGTGCTGCCCTCGGTCGTCACCATCACCGTGCGCAAGGGGAGCTCGGGGGGGACCGGCTCTGGGGAGGTCATCACCGCCGGCGGCGACATCTTGACGAACAACCACGTGATCGCCCTGGCCGCCAGCGGCGGGACGATCACCGTCGTCTTCGACGACGGTGACACTGCGCCGGCGCGCCTCGTCGGGCGTGACGCACTGACCGACGTCGCGGTCATCAGGGTCACCGGGGTGGGCCGGCTCCGCCCGATCGCCATCGGCACCTCGGCGAAGGTGAAGGTCGGTGAGCCCGTCGTCGTCCTCGGGGCCCCGCTCGGCCTCTCCTCGACGGTCACCTCTGGGATCGTGAGCGCCTTGGATCGCACGGTCGAGGTCCCCGGCGAGTCCGCCCAGTCGGCCC
>JASHYA010000330.1 GCA_030043315.1 Acidimicrobiales bacterium | reverse complement strand
GCGAGATCGAAGCCCTCGCGGCGCGGGTCGGTGAAGCCGAGGAGTACCTGGGCGTCGCGCCGATGCGGGCACGCCGCGCCGAGCTCGAGCGCGAGGCCGCGGCTCCCGACCTCTGGGACGACCCCGATCGGGCCCGGTCCGTCACGACCCAGCTCGGCCGGCTCACCGACGACCTCGACCGCTTCGGCGCGTTGTCCGCGGCGGTTGGCGACGCGCGGGTGCTCGCCGAGCTCGTCGTCGAGGCGGAGGGCTCCGGCGCGCCCGACGAGGGGCTCGCCAAGGAACTCGTGACCACCGTCGACGAGCTCACCACGCGCGTCGGGCAGCTCGAGCTCGAGTCGCTCTTCTCCGGCGAGTACGACGACCGGGACGCGGTGTGCGAGGTCCACGCCGGCGCCGGCGGCACCGACGCGCAGGACTGGACCGAGATGCTGCTGCGGATGTACCAGCGCTGGGCGGAGCGTCGCGGCTTCTCCGTGGAGGTCGACGAGGCAACCCCGGGGCAGGAAGCGGGGTTGTTGTCCGCGACGTTCATCGTGCACGGCCGGCACGCCTACGGTCTCTTGGCCACCGAACGCGGGGTCCACCGTCTCGTGCGCATGTCGCCCTTCGACTCCCAGCATCGCCGGCAGACGAGCTTCGCGTCACTGGACGTGGTGCCGTTCCTCGACGACGTGTCGGAAGTGGAGATCGACGAGAAGGACCTGCGCGTCGACACGTACCGGTCCTCGGGCGCCGGCGGCCAGCACGTGAACAAGACCGACTCCGCTGTCCGCATCACCCACCTGCCCACCGGGATCGTCGTCGCGGTCCAGAACGAGCGCAGCCAGCACCAGAACAAGGCGAAGGCCATGCAGATCCTCGCGGCGAAGCTCGCCGAGCGCGCCCGGGCCGAGCGTCGGGCCGAGCTCGAGTCGCTCGGCGGGGAGCGGACCGAGAACGCCTGGGGCAACCAGATCCGCTCTTACGTCCTGGCCCCGTACCAGCTCGTGAAGGACCTCCGCACGGGGGTCGAGACCGGGAACGTGGACGCCGTCCTCGACGGTGACCTCGACGTGTTCATGGAGGCGGAATTGCGACGATCCCGAGGCGCCTAGCCGGCGTCTCGGGAGTTGCACGGCCCCCAACCCGCAGGTCACGGCGAAATTCGGGCGAAACATGTGAATCGGAGGGCTCGGCTCGATAGGCTTTCCGCCGATCCCACGTCCGCGGCTTTGCATCTTGACGGCCGCTCGTCACGCCTTCCACTCGCCGGACGGAGATATCCCTCAATGATCCGATTCCAGAACGTCACGAAGACCTACAAGAACGGCACCGTCGCACTGCGGGACGCGTCCCTCGAGATCGAGAAGGGCGAGTTCGTCTTCCTCGTCGGAGCTTCGGGTTCGGGCAAGACCACGCTCATCCGCCTCCTGCTGCGCGAGGAGCTCCCGGACTCCGGTCGGATCTGGGAAGCAGGGCGGGACATCGTCCATCTTCCCAAATGGCGGGTTCCGTACCTTCGGCGAAACATCGGTTGCGTGTTCCAAGATTTCCGGCTCCTTCCCACCAAGACGGTCTTCGAGAACGTCGCATTTGCGCTCGAGGTGATCGGACGGCCGAAGCACGTCGCCACCAACCAGGTCCCCCAGGTGCTCGAGCTCGTCGGCCTCACCAAGAAGCGGGACAACCTCCCCCACGAGCTGTCCGGCGGCGAGCAGCAGCGGGTGGCGGTGGCCCGGGCGTTCGTGAACCGCCCGCTGATCCTTCTCGCCGACGAGCCCACCGGGAACCTCGACCCGGCGACGAGCCAGGGCATCATGCAGCTGCTCGACCGGATCAACCGGACCGGGACCACGGTCGTCGTGGCGACCCACGACGAGGTGCTGGTGAACTGGATGCGCCGTCGGGTGGTGGAGCTCGACCACGGGGCGGTGGTGCGCGACCAGGCACGCGGCGTCTACGGGATCGAGAGCAGCCCGGCGGCGACCGCCGTGGCCGCGGCGGTCGCGGCGGTCACGACGCCAGGGCCGCCCAGCGGCCGGGTCCCCGCCGTCGCCGGCGGCCGCCACCGTGCACGCGGGCAGGAGCACGGCTGATGCCGGTCTCCACCGAGTACGTCGCCAGGGAGACCGCGTCGAACCTCTGGCGCAACCGCCTCATGACCATCGCCGCGGTCCTCACGGTCGCGGTGTCGCTCTCGCTCGTCGGCGCCGCGCTCCTCCTCAAGCAGGGGGCCGCGCGCGCCGAGGCCGAGTGGCAGCGCGGCACCCAGGTGATGGTGTGGATGACAGCCAAGGCGACCCCGAACGAGGTCTCCGCAGTGGGCAGGCAGCTGAGCGTCCTTTCCTACGTCGACCAGCCCTGCGTCTTCCGCGGCCACGCGTACGACTTCCAAGAGGCGAAGAAGCTCGTCGGTGTCGTGTACACAGAATCGGGCGTCACGCCTGCAGAGACCCCGACCTCGTGGCGGTGCACGCCGGTCCATCCTGCCGACTCGACTTCAGTGATCAAGAAGTTCGAAGGGCAGGCCGGGGTGCTGAGCGTGACCGCGCCGTTGTCGCAGATCCGCACCGAGCAGCGCGTGATCAACGTCCTCCAGTGGGTGTTCCTCCTCGTCGCGCTCGTCCTCTTGGTGTCGGCCGCGGTGCTCATCTTGAACACCATCCGCATGGCGATCTTCGCAAGACGCCGCGAGGTGTCGGTGATGAAGCTCGTCGGCGCCACGAACTGGTTCATCCGGCTCCCGTTCATGTCGGAGGGCATGGTCCAGGGGCTGCTCGGCTCGGGCGTCGCGGCGGGGGTGGTCTACGCGTTGCACGTCGTGCTCGACCGGATCGGTTCGAGCACATCGGGTTCGGTGCTCGCGCAGATGCGCATGACCGGCTGGGAGGTGTTCGTCACCGACGTCGTGGTGGTCGTGATCGGTGTCCTCATCGGCACCGGCGGCTCCGCGATCGCGATCAGCCGCTTCCTCGACGTCTGACGCGGCGGCGTCGCTCGAGGAACTCGTTGTAGGGCTGCGCGCGCCGGGACCCTTCGGCGCGGCAGCCGACGTCTGCAGCCACGTCTTTCCGACGGACCCGTTGTCACCGGTGACACGGGCCCTCGGGCGAAGCCTCATGCGCGTGGGCGGAGGCAGCGTCGCGGCCGGTGCGCGCCTCGGGGGCCTGCGGCCCACCCGGGCCAAGGGGGCTCTTCGGGCCATCCGGGGACACTCCGGTGTGGCGATCTGCCATGTCAGGTTGGGTTGACAAATCGGGTGTGTCAGTCCATACTGACATGTATGGACTTCGAAGATCTCAGCGCGAACGTCTCGTCGGATGACCCGGGAATTGGGCTTCGCGCCTCGTTGGCCCTCCATCGCCTGGCTGAGAGGGTCGAAGCGAACCACGTCGCGTCGGCCCGGGAGAGGGGCTGGTCGTGGCAGCAGATCGGAGATGCCTTGGGCGTCACTCGCCAATCCGTGCACGCCAAATACAACAAGGAGTCATCATGACCACCGAATCCGTTGTGCCGGAGTTGCTTCACGGCTGGGCCGTCTACCTGCGGGCCAGTGAGGAGGCTCGCCGCCGAGGTGATCGCCGAACTGGTACCGAACATGTCCTGCTCGCCTTGTGGGACGATCCCTCGATCGAAGTCGTGCTGGGCGTGACCCTGCAGCAAGCTCGCCAGGCCCTCGACTCGCTCGATCAGGAAGCCTTGGGCGCTCTGGGTCTTGGGTCCGGCCTCAACGCCCCCGAATTGCCGATGCGCGCCGTGCCGAAGAAGCCGAGATTCAGAGACGTGGCGCGGAAAGATCGCCTCCGCATGACGCCCGCGGCAAAGAAAGTGCTCGAGGAAGCGTCCAAGCGCAACCGCCGGAGGGGCTGGGTCACGGGCCAGCAGGTGCTGGCCCAGATCCTCACTCTCCAACCACCGGATCCTGCGGCGGTGCTGCTGGGCGCACTCGGCGTGAACGCGTCGGAGGTTCGGCCCCGGTTGGACGTGGCCACGCCCGACAGCTGAGTCCCAAGAGCCGCCAAAGGTTCCTTGCAAGGTCGCCAGCGAACTGGTGGCGAAGCGCGAGGCGCAACCTGTCATCACCGGACGACCGTCCGGCACCTGAGCAAGGAGCGCCCCATGAGCACGCACACCACGGTCACCGGCAACCTGACCCGCGACCCCGAGATCCGCTACACGAGGGACGGGCAGGCGAGCGTCCTTCTGGGCATCGCCGTCAACCGTCGGTGGCAGGACCGCGAAACCCACGAATGGGAGGAGGCCACCTCGTTCTTCGACGTCGTCTGCTGGCGGGACCTCGCCGAGCACGTGGCCATGAGCCTCGCGAAGGGCATGCGCGTGACGGTCACCGGCCGGCTCGAACAGCGCAGCTGGGAGACTGATCTCGGCGAGCGGCGGACGAAGGTCGAGATCGTGGCGGACGACGTCGGCCCGAGCCTCCGGTTCGCCACCGCCGAGGTCCACCGTCAGGAGCGCGCCGAGGCCGCACAGGACCCGACCGCGCTCGAGCCGGCGGACGCATGACCGGTGGTCTGGCTGCCGGTCCTGGTGCCCGCCGCATCGTGGCCGCTGCTTCCCGCGGGGGCGATCGTGGCGGGCGGGTCGCTCGCCTGCCTGTCGATGCGGCGCCGCTCCGGTTCCCGACCTGGGTCACCTACGCCAAAGGCGACGTCTTCTGCCTGTGCGACGCGCTCGCCCGAGCCGAGCGAGCGCTCGACCGGGCGGGTGAGCGAGACGAAGCTGCCCGACTCGCGGCCGCCTTCGAGGTCCTCGAGTCGGGGCTCACCTGAGAGCCGCTGACTGACCCACCGGAGTGAGTCGCCGCACGAACCGATCGTTCAGCGCGACATGACGACGAGAACCGCGCTCTCGCACGACGTTCGTTGGACCTGCTCGAGGAAGCAGCCTTGCTCGAGCAAACTGGCTTGAAGGCGAAGACACGATTTGATTGAATGTCACAAGTGACGGAACCGTCACGAACCTCGGGCGCCGGGCAGCGCTGTACGCTCGGCCGAGTCGGGTCCGTCGGTAGCGATCAAAGGGGGGCCTCGTGATCCATCGTTCGTGGCTGAAAATGGGCGTCGTCATGACGGGCGTCTTCGGTCTAGCGCTCGGGATGGTGGACGTGAGCGGGGCCGCTCCCGCTTCGCACGCGGCGAACGGGAAACCCATCATCATCGGCGCGGTGATCGACGAGACGAGCACGATGAAGCCGTTCGACCAGCCCGCGCTCGAGGCGGCCGAGATCTGGGCGAAGAAGGTGAACTCCAAGGGTGGGGTGCTCGGTCGGCCGATCGAGTTCAAGGTCTACAACACAGAGTCCCAAGCCACGCTGGCCAAGTCCGGAGCGGAGAAAGCGATCGCCGCGGGCGCCCAGATCCTCTGGGTCACCTGCGACGCCACATTCGCGGCGCCAGCCGTCGAGGTCGGCCTGTCCCACCACCTCCTCACCATCTCCCCTTGCACCTCGACGAACTTGATGGGTCCGGAAAAGTTCGGCCCGGCCGGCAAGCTGGCCTTCACCTTCGGGAACGAACCGAGTACCACAGGTGCGGTGATCGCGCGACTCCTCATACAGAAGGGCTGGAAGACGGCGACGGTGGTCACCGACCACCTGCTCACATACTTCGTCGACGTCTGCGGGAACTTCACCGCGGACTTCGAAAAGCTCGGTGGCAAGATCGTCTCGCAGCTGAGCTATACGACGGGCGACCATACCGTGAGCCAGGTGGCCTCGAAGGCTGCCAGCTCAGGCGCGGCCGCCACGGTGCTCTGCACCACCACGACCGCCACACTCCCGACCTTCGTCACCTCTGTTCGGACCCTCGGCAACACCAAGCCGATCGTCGGGCCGTGGGCGATCGACGGGGGCTTCTGGGAGCCGAGCACACCCAAGATCTCCACCAACCTGTGGGTGGCGACCTACGCTTCGGTGTTCGGGGACGACCCGAACCCGACAGTTCGCTCGCTGTTCCACCAGATGAAGGCTGAGGGCGAGACGCCGCTGACGGGCGGGTTCGTCCTCGGCCCCTCGGCGCTCGAAGGCATCATCACGGCGATCGAGCGTGAGAAGGGTAGCCTCACAGGAGAAAAGCTCGCCACAGCTGTGGTCCACTTCCGCGACGTCGCGACGCTGTCGGGTCCGGTCACCTTCTCCGACGAGTACCACGCCGTGGTCAGCCGCAGGGAGAGGATCGTCGAGATCACCCACGACAAGGGGCGCTACGTCGAGTCTCTGAGCCCTGGGAAGTACGGCTTGGTTCTTCACACATAAGCCGCCGGCCCGAGGAGGTCGTTCTCCATCAGCAGGTTTCAGAGGTCCGGCGGTTGCCGAGGGATGTGGCGCCCGATGCGATGAGCTCGGAAAGCGAGACGGTGCAGGTCCTGGCGTGCCATGCGGTGACGGTGGCGTACGCGGGACTTCGAGCGGTGAGCTCTGTCAGCTTTGCGGTCCGCAGGGGGGAGGTGGTGGGGCTCATCGGACCGAACGGAGCCGGCAAGACGACCCTCGTCAACGCCATGAGCGGCTTCGCCCAGATCAGCGAGGGGAGCATCACTCTCAACGGAGCCGAGGTCTCGCACCTGGCGCCCGAGCATCGGGCGCATCGGGGACTCGCTCGCACGTTCCAGCACGGGAGGTTGTTCAAGGACCTGAGCGCGCGCGAGAACATCGAGCTCGGCGCCCTCGCGGTGGGCTGCTCGGGGAGGGAGGCGCGCCGGCGCGCGGCCGCCCTTCTGGAGGAGACCGGCCTCCTGTCGTTGGCGGGGGTCCCCGCCAACGAGCTGTCCCACGGCGACCAGCAACGGGTGAGCGTCGCGCGCGCCGTGGTCGCGGGCCCCGCCTTCCTGTTGCTCGACGAGCCGGCGGCAGGACTCCCCGCGGAGTCGCTCGCTGAGCTGGGGACGGTGATCGAGCAGGCCCGCTCCGGACGTGATGCGGGCGTCGTCGTCATCGATCACAACGTCGAGTTCGTGATGGGCCTCAGCGATCGCGTGGTAGTGCTCGACCACGGCCAAGTGCTCGTGGAAGGAGCCCCCGACTACGTGCGACATCACGAAGAGGTCCTCGCGGCGTACTTCGGGTCGGTAGCGACGGAAGGGCTCTCACGGTGAGGGCATCTCTGTCGGGCGGGGGAGAAGAAGGGGCACGAAGTTCCACCGCACTGCTGGACGTCGCAGACCTGCGGGTCACCTACGGAAGGTCGGTGGCCGTCGGTGGTGTTTCGCTCGTCGTCCACGAGGGCGAGGTGGTCGGACTGATCGGTCCCAATGGTGCCGGGAAGTCGTCCACTCTGCTCGCCATCATGGGTGCCGTACGTCGGTCAGGCGGCGACGTCCGGCTGAGCGGGAAGAGGCTCTCGCCGAGTCGCCCTGAGGAGGTCGCCCGTCTCGGAGTCGCCCTGGTACCGGAGGGCCGGCACCTCTTCGCCTCGATGACGGTGCGGGAGAACCTCGAGCTCGGTCGCTTGGCCCGCGGCGACCGATCACCCCGGTTCGACGATCGCGAGGTCGGGCAACTCTTCCCGGTCACGGAGGAGTTCCGCAACCAACGAGCGGGTTTGCTCTCGGGTGGGCAGCAGCAGCAGGTTGCGATCGCGCGGGCGCTGCTCGCCGACCCCGATCTCCTGCTGCTCGACGAGCCCAGCCTCGGGCTGGCCCCTGCCGCGGTGACCGCTGTCTTCTCCGCGCTCGAGCACATCCGCCAGCTCGGCGTTGCAATCCTGCTCGTCGAGCAACGGGCAGAGATGACGCTCGAATTCTGCTCGCGCAGTTACGTCATGGTCGGCGGCAGGATCCGGTTCGAGGCGGACCGGTCGACGCCGATCGAGTCCGTCATCGTGGCGTATTTTGGCGCGACCTCGACGGCGGCGTCGGAGCACGAAAGATGACCTTCGTCGGGTACCTCGTTGATGCGGTCTCGCTCGGGGCGTTGTACGCGCTGATCGCCGTGTCCGTGGGCCTCGTCTTCGGGGTGCTGCGCCAGATCAACCTCGCTCAAGGCGAGGTGATGGCGTTCGGTGCGTACTCGCTTTGGATCATGCGCGCGCTTCCCAGCTGGTTGGCGATCCTGCTCTGCTTCGGGATCTGCGTCGCCGGATCCCTGGTGCTGCAGGTGCTGGTGTTCCGGCCACTCAGAGGAGCGTCCGCGTTGACCACCCTGATCGTCACGTTCGGCGTGAGCTACGGACTCGAGGCTCTCTGGCTCGTGGTCTTCGGCCCGGAAGGCAAACCCGTGTCCATGCTCATCAAGTTGAACGATACGGTCGTCGGAGGGGCAATTGCCCTTCGGTGGATCACGATCGTCGATATCGGCACCGCAGCTGTGCTCCTAATCGGCCTCTACGTGTTGTTGTTCAGGTCGTCTCTCGGCCTCAGGATGCGGGCGGTGGCAGAGGACTTCAGCATCGCTCGGATCGTCGGCGTTCGCATCGATCGCGTCGTCACCGTCGCATTCGTGTTGTGCGGAGCGAGCGCGGCAGTGGTCGCGGTGCTCGAAACCGTGCAGACTCCGCTTGTCACGACCACACTCGGGCTCAGCCTCATCGTCGTGGCCTTGGTAGGCGTCGTCCTCGGCGGCCTCGACCATCTGGCACGGGCGACGGCAGGTGGGTTCATCGTGGGGTTCGTGAACTCGCTGCTGGGGTCGATCCTCCCCGAGCAACAGCTCGTGTTCGTAACCTCGCTCACGTTCCTGTTCGTCGTCGTCGTGCTCGTCGTGCGCCCAGCGGGTCTTCTCGCTCCGCGAGGTGCCGGGGCGGAGAGAGTGTGATGGCCGGCGGCGCTCGTGGCGTGCTGCCCGAGCCCGCCCGGGCTCGGCTCAGGCTCGCAGCCGAGGCGCTCGGGCCGCTCGCCCTCATCGCGATCGTGGCCTTGGTCGGAGCGCAACTCTCTACAGCGGACAAGACGGATGCGATCAACGTCCTGGTCATCACTGCGATCGTCGTCGGCCTCTACGTGTTCATCGGCAATTCCGGTGTCATCTCGTTCGGACAGATCAGTTTCGTTGCCATCGGGGCCTTTGCCGCGGCCATCTGGACGACGCCCGTCGGTACGCGGGATGCGACCATGCCCGACCTCTTCGGGTTCCTCGCTTCCCCACGTCTTACCAATCTCGAGTCGCTTCTCGTCGCAGCGGGTCTCGGGGCGGTCATGTCGCTGGTCGTGGGACTGGCCCTCATGCGCCTGAGTGGCCTATCCGCAGGAATCGCGACGTTCGCGGTCCTCGAGATCACCTACAACGTCCTGGCGAACTGGGAGAAGATCGGACCCGGTCCGACCGTGATCGCCAACGTGCCTGCGACCACCGGGATCCCACAGGCGGCAATCGGGTGCGCGATCGCCATCGCCGCCGCATTCGGGTACCAACGTACGCGGTCCTGCCGCCTGCTGCGGGCGTCGCGGGCGGACGCTCTGGCCGCTCGGGGAATCGGCGTGTCGATCTTCCGGCATCGGCTCATCGCATTCGTCCTCTCAGGCGCGATCTGCGGCTTCGCGGGAGCGCTCTACGTCCACGAGCTCGGCAGCGTCTCGGTGACAGAGCTGTATCTAGCGCTCACGTTCTCCACCCTGTCTATGCTGGTCGTCGGCGGGTCGCAGAGTCTCTGGGGGGCGACGATGGGGGGGACGCTCCTCGGCGTCCTGTACTCGTTCCTCTCGAACGCAGTGAGCGGAACGACCGTGTTCGGCCTCAGCTTCACCTTGCCCAACGGCCTCAACACCATCATCTTCGCGGTCTTGTTCGTGGGCGCCCTCATGCTCGCCCCTCGCGGGCTGACCCGCAACCGAGAATTCCTCGCGGTTGCCCTCGGGGAGCGTGCTCCACACCCTCGCGGCCCCGTCGCGATCGCTCTTGCGGGAGGTGATGGCGAATCTCCTGGTGACGTCGAGACGGGATCGAGCGGGGGAGAGGCGGCGTCCCGTTCCGTCAAGTTCACTCCCGGCCAGCCGTCCCCATGACCTGGAAGCGCGAAGTCCGCACCGCCCCGCTCGAGAGCCGCGCGGCTGGCACTGGCGACGAGGGCCCCCGAGACAGCCTCGAGCCCGGTTCCGGGACGCGAGCTCGCGCCGACGTGGCGCCCGTGATGGACGTCCGACGCTCCGACGGCGCAGGCCTCGGCCGAACGAGAAGCGTCTGGTCGATGCCGCAGGCGACGTCCCTCGACCATGACGCTGTCGAGGATCACGCACGGTGGTGAACAACCGCCAACGGTCGCGCGATCGCAGCGAGCGGAGTCGGGGTCGGGGTCGCGCTCCGCTCGAAGCCACGGTCTTGCGACCGCGACTCCCGGTGGCCCGTGTGAACCCCCAACCGCGCACACCTGGCTTGCAGCCGATTGGAAAGTCTGATCAAATATACCTAAGCTAGACCGAGACTCGAGGCAACCGGACACAGCCTCGAGAGAGACGACCGAGGGAGATGACGCTTGGCGCGTGAACTGCGCATCGGAGTGATGCAGCTCACCATGGAGCCGCTCGAGGAGATCCTGTCCCACGCGGATCGGCTCGACAGGGGTGGCTTCGACACCATCTGGCTCGCCGAGGCGTACCCGTGGTGGAGGCTCCACTCGATGGAGGCACGGTCCTCCTCCGCCCTGTCGGCGCTCATCGGGCGGGTGACCTCCAGGTTGCAGGTGGGATGGGGGATCATCTCTCCGTACACCCGGCATCCGATCCAGGTGGCGATGGAGGCCCGTGTCAGTCAGGAGGCGCTCGGCCCGGGCCGGCTGTTGATCGGCTTCGGCGCCTCGAAGATCTTCATGAA
>JASHYA010000329.1 GCA_030043315.1 Acidimicrobiales bacterium | reverse complement strand
TCCCACAGCCGGAGGTCGAACCGCTCGGACCACTCCTGGAAGGTGCCGCCCGCGCGCCACACCCGCTCGATGACGGCGCCGACGCGGCGGTCACCGCGGCTCGCGATGCCCTCGACCACCGTCGCCTCGGGATCGTGCCACCGGACCGTGAGGCCCCTGGCGCCGCGCGCCGCCGACCGCAGCAGCGCGACCTTGCGGAGCAGCTCGGCGGCGGTGTCCTGTCGGGCCCACTGGAAGGGCGTCTGGGGCTTCGGGACGAAACCGCCGACCGACGCGACGACCGTCACGGCACGGTGGTGACGGTGCCCGATCTCCGCGCACCGCGCGCCCAGGTCCGCGATGGCGGTCACGTCCTCGTCGCGCTCGGTGGGCAACCCGATGAGGAAGTAGAGCTTCACGCGGCGCCACCCCTGGCTGAACGCCGCCTCGACCGCGCTGTAGAGATCCTCTTCGGTGATCAGCTTGTTGACCACCCTGCGCATCCGCCAGGTGCCGCCTTCCGGCGCGAAGGTGAGCCCGGTCCGTCGGACGCGCTGGATCTCCGCCGCCGTCCCGACCGTGAAGGCGTCGACCCGCAGGCTGGGGAGGCTCACCGAGACCCGGCCCCCGTGGCGGGGATCGTTGATGACGTCGCGCACGAGCTGCTCGATCCCCGAGTAGTCCGCGGTCGAGAGCGAGGTCAGCGTCACCTCTTCGTACCCGGTGCGCGCGAGGCCCTCGTCGATCATCTCCCGCACCTGTGCGGCCGGCCGTTCCCGGACGGGACGGGTGATCATCCCGGCCTGGCAGAAGCGGCACCCACGCGTGCAGCCGCGGAAGACCTCGACGTTCAGCCGGTCGTGGACGACCTCGGTCAGGGGCACGAGCTGGCGACGGGGATAGCGCCACTGCGCGAGGTCCGCGACGGTCCGCTTCTCCACGACCGCGGGCGCACCGGCCAGCGGTTCCAGCGCGACCAGTCGTCCGCCCACGTAGCGAGGCTGGTAGAGGGACGGGACGTAGACGCCCGGGACCCCCGCGAGCTCGGCCAGCAGCTGCTGGCGCGCGGACGCGTCCAGCCTCTGTCGCCGCGGCGCGAGCACCTCGTTGATCTCGCCCACGACCTCCTCACCGTCGCCGATGACGAATGCGTCGACGAAGTCGGCCAGAGGCTCGGGATTGAACGCGCAGTGTCCACCCGCGACGACGACGGGGTCACCCGGTGCGCGTCGTGACGCCCGGACGTCCACGCCCGCCAGGTCGAGCATGTTCAGCACGTTCGTGTAGACGAGCTCGGCGGAGAGATTGAACGCGACCACGTCGAACGCGCGAGCCGGAAGGTGGCTCTCGACGGAGAAGAGCGGCACACCCGCGGCTCGCATCGCCGACTCCATGTCGACCCACGGCGCGTACGACCGCTCGGCCAGCGCGTCGCTCCGGTCGTTCAGCAGCTCGTAGAGGATCTGGAGTCCCTGGTTCGGAAGACCGATCTCGTACGCGTCCGGGTAGCACAGGAGCCACGCCACCCGCCCCTCCCCGTGCACCGGCACGCGGCTCCCCTGCTCGCCGCCGATGTAGCGCGCAGGCTTCTGCACGTCGGGCAGGAGCGCTTCGACCCGCGGCCACAGCGACTCCGGCGGTTCCAGCGGTCCCATGACCGAAGCAGTCTACGGCGGCGCCCGACCGGTCTTCGTGGCCTGTCGCTGCGCACGCCCCCTCTCTGCGGGCGTTGCAGTCGTCGCAGCTGCGCCTGGCGCGCTCCCCTGCAGCGATGGCTGCGGGGTCGTCGTCGGGGACGCGGGCGCCGCGACAGCGGTGGCGGTGGCGGTGTCGGGCGCGGTGGCGGTGGCGGGGATGCTCCGGATGCTGGCGGTGGTGCTCGCCGTGGTCGTGGTGGTGGTCGTGGTGGTGGTCGTGAGCGTGGGCTGGTGGGTGGCGGTCGGGAGCTCGAGGGAGGTGGACGGCGGGTGCGCGTACAGGTAGTTGAAGATGTCCGCCACCGCCGGGGCCGCGGCGTCCGCCCCGTAACCGCCCTGGGCGACCGCGACCGCGACCACGTACTGGGTGGGCGCGCCCACCGGCCCGAAGCCGATGAACCAGGCGTTCGGGGCGCGCGCTGTCGGTGTCGCTGCGGTTGTGGCCGTGCCGGTCTTGCCCGCGATCACATATGTGCTCGGCACGTGCGAGTAGTCCTGGAAGGTCTGGTAGCCGGTGCCCTTCGGTGTGTGGGTCACCCCGATGAACCCCTGGAGCATCGCCTCGTAGTCGGTCGCTGTCATCGTGACGTGGCCGGTGACCTTCGGGGCCACCCGCTTCACCACCTTGCCGCTCGGTGAGACGACCGCGCCCACGACCTCGGGCTCGTGCCGGACCCCGTGGTCGGCGAACGTCGCGTACGCCTGGGCCTCCTCGATGGGCGTGATGACCGTGCCGCCCTGCCCGAACGCCATCTCGATGTTTGTCCCCGCGTACCACGACGTGTTCGGGTAGCCCTTCGGTGTGAGCTGGTGGAGCTTCTCGCGCGTCGGCTGGCTGTCGACGCGGCCCTGCTCCTCTCCCGGGAGGTCGATACCGGTCAGGTCGCCGTAGCCGTACTCGTGCGCGACGTCCTGGATCGCTGTGTTGCCGTAGTGCTGGCGGGCGAGCCAGAACTGGAGTCCCAGTGTGTAGAAGAAGAAGTCGTCCGACTCGGTCAGCGCCAACCGGACTGTGATGATGCCGGCGTCGTAGGCTGTTGCGTCGTGGAAAGTGCACCCCGACGTGCATGTCGGGTCACCGTGTGTCCTCACTGTGAAGACCCCGGTGTCGTCCTTGGTCGTTGTGGGCGTGATGAGGCCGTCCTTCAGCGCCGCGGTCGCGGTGGCCAGCTTGAACGTGGACCCGGGCGTGTACATGCCCTGGATCGCGTAGTCGTTCAGCGGGCAGCCGCCTGTGGCCACCGTGCACCCCGCGCGCAAGGCGTCGTAGTCGGCCGTCGAGATGCCGCCGACCCACTCTGTGAGGCTGTAGGACGGGTACGAGGTGAGCGCCATCACCGCGCCGGTCTCGACGTCGATCACGACCGCCGCGCCGTTCGGAGCGGCGGGATGGATCCCGGTTGTGAGCCGTGCACGGTCGTTGAGGATGTCTGTGGCCAGCGCGTTCTGCACGTACTTCTGGAGCGCAGATGTGAGGTTCAGCTCCACGGTGTCGCCCTGCACCGCCTTGGACTTGCTCACGGTGCCGACGACTGTCCCGGTCGGCGTGACCTCGATTGTCTCGCGCCCCGCCTTGCCGCGCAGGTACTGCTCCTCTTCGGCCTCGACGCCGGTCTTGCCGATCTCGGAGGTCTGCGTGTA
>JASHYA010000328.1 GCA_030043315.1 Acidimicrobiales bacterium | reverse complement strand
CCCGCCTCGGACATCCTCCACGAGCTGTCCCGCCGCAAGGAGTTCGGGGTCCGCACCTTCCAGGCCGAGGACGAGATCGCGGGCATCGGCTCGGCGATCGGCGCGGCCTTCGGCGGCGGCCTCGGGGTCACGACGACGAGCGGTCCCGGCATCGACCTCAAGTCGGAGGCGATCGGCCTCGCCGTCAATCTCGAGCTGCCGCTCGTGGTGGTCGACATCCAGCGCGGCGGTCCCTCGACGGGCCTCCCGACCAAGGCCGAGCAGGCCGACCTCCTCCACGCGATGTACGGGCGCCACGGCGAGGCGCCGGTGCCGATCGTGGCGGCGAAGACGCCGTCGCACTGCTTCCAGGCGGCGATCGAGGCCGTGCGGATCGCCGTCAAGTACCGAACCCCGGTGATCCTGCTCTCGGACGGCTACCTGGCGAACGGGGCGGAGCCCTGGCGCCTGCCGGACGTCGACCTCCTCGAGCCGATCGACCCACAGTTCGCCACCGAGACGAACCACGTCGACGAGGACGGGAACGGGGTGTTCTGGCCGTACGTGCGCGACCCCGAGACGCTCGCCCGTCCCTGGGCGCCGCCGGGAGTGCCGGGACTCGAGCACCGCATCGGTGGGCTGGAGAAGGCAGACGGTTCCGGCAACGTCTCCTACGAGCCGGCCAACCACGAGCGCATGGTCCGCCTGCGGGCGGCGAAGATCGAGGGGATCGCCCGCGATATCCCGCTCCTCGAGGTCGACGACGCGACCGGCGACGCCGAGGTGCTCGTCCTCGGTTGGGGTTCGACGTACGGCGCCATCGTCGCGGGGGTACGACGTGTGCGGGCGCGGGGGCACAAGGTCGCGCACGCCCACCTGGTCCACATGAACCCGTTCCCGACGAACCTCGGTGAGGTGCTCCACCGTTACCGGGTCGTGCTCGTGCCCGAGATGAACCTCGGACAGCTCTCGCGCCTCGTGCGCGCCGAATTCCTCGTCGACGCCCAGTCCTTCTCCAAGGTGCAGGGCGTCCCGATCCGCGCGGCCGAGATCGAGGCCGCCATCGAGTCGCTCCTCGGAGGACCCACATGACCAGCACCGCCGTCCCGCCGACGACGAGGAAGGACTGGACGAGCGACCAGGAGGTCCGTTGGTGCCCGGGCTGCGGCGACTATTCGATCCTGGCCGCCGTGCAGATGCTGCTGCCCGATCTCGGTGTGCGCCGGGAGAACACGGTGTTCCTGTCGGGCATCGGGTGCGCCGCGCGTTTCCCGTACTACATGTCTACCTACGGGCTGCACTCGATCCACGGGCGTGCGCCCGCGATCGCCACCGGCCTCGCCACCACGCGCCCGGACCTCGACGTCTGGGTGGTGACCGGCGACGGCGACGCGCTCTCGATCGGGGGCAACCACCTGATCCACGCGTTGCGTCGCAACGTGCGGATGACCATTCTCATGTTCAACAACCAGATCTACGGCCTTACGAAGGGCCAGTACTCGCCGACGTCCGAGGTCGCCAAGGTCACGAAGTCGACGCCGTTCGGCTCCCTCGACACCCCGTTCAACCCGATCAGCCTCGCGCTGGGCGCGGAGGCCAGCTTCGTGGCGCGTACCCACGACATGGACCGCCAGCACATGCAGGAGATGTTCCGGCGTGCCCACGAGCACGACGGCGCGGCCTTCGTGGAGGTGTACCAGAACTGCAACGTCTTCAACGACGGTGCGTTCGAGAAGATCACGGGGCGCGACGTCCGCGCAGAGATGCTCGTGCCGCTCGTGCACGGTGAGCCGATCCGCTTCGGCGCCGAGAAGGAGAAGGGCGTCGTCCAGCGGCCCGACGGCCGCCTCGAGATCGTGGATGTCGCGGAGGTCGGTGAGGATGCGATCTTGGTCCACGACGAGCGTCGTGAGGATCCCGGTCTCGCGTTCGCACTGTCACGGCTCTCCCACGGCCCCTACGAGCCGACGGCGATCGGGGTCTTCCGCGCGGTGGAGCGCCCCGAGTACGGGGCCTCGATGGCGAGGCAGATCGCCGACGCCCAGGAGCGTCGCGGGGTCGGAGACCTGAAGGCGCTGCTCCGGTCCGGCGCCACCTGGACGGTCGACTAGCAGCTCGGGGGCCGATCGCGGCCCCGTTGCGGCACGGTAAGCGGCTCGGCTCGTCCTTCGGTCCGGCCCCGCTCTACCGCGCCAACGCTCCGTGTCCGCCCTGTTTCAGGGCTGCTTCCATTCGACCGAATGCTGATAACCTGGATACCAAAGTATTTTACCTAATACGATTGATACGATAGGTGTAGAGGGTGCACATCGACGGCTTCATCGTGCTCGGAAGTGCCCTGGTCGGGCTCCTCGTGGGGATGACGGGAGCGGGCGGGGGAGCCCTCATGACGCCGATGTTGATCTTCGTGTTCGGGGTGACGCCCACGGCGGCGATCTCGAGCGACCTGGTGGCCGCGATCTTCATGCGCCCGGTCGGCGCAGCGGTGCACCTCAAGCGGGGCACGGTGAACCTGCGCATGGTCTGGTGGCTCGCGCTGGGCGCGGTGCCGTCGGCGATCCTCGGCGCGTACCTGCTCCACCTGATGGGGAACACCAATGCCGCGCAGACGAGCATTGAGGTGGTTCTCGGTGCCGCGCTGCTCGTCGGCGGGGCGGGGATGGTCGTGCGGGCGCTGTGGCGGCGTCAGGACCGCTCACGGCCGGTCCGGACCGACCTGATGAACGGATCCGACGGAGGGCTCGTGGTACACCCCCTTGCCACGGTCCTCGTCGGGGTCGTGGGCGGCGTGATGGTGGGCATGACGTCGGTCGGCTCGGGCTCGCTCATGATCGTGCTGCTGCTCTTCCTGTACCCGACGCTCACCTCGTCCCAGCTCGTCGGGACCGACCTCGTCCAGGCGATCCCGCTGACTATGGCTGCGGCCCTCGGACAGCTCCTCTTCGGCCATGTGGTGTTCGCGGTGACCGCGTCGATCGTCATCGGAAGCGTGCCCGCCGTCTTCGTCGGTTCTCTCCTGTCGTCGCGTGCCCCGGACCGGATCATCCGTCCCGTGATCACGGGGGTGATCGTGCTTTCGGGTCTCAAGTACGTGGGTCTGAACACCACCGGGCTCGGTGTGGCCGCTGCGATCATCGCGGTCGGTTGTGTCGTGTGGGTGCTGTACGGCTCGCGCGACCGGAAGGTCGAGACCGGAGCTGGTGCCGGGGTGGGCGCGGGTGCCGGGGACGGAGCGGAAGTCGACGCATCGGGGTCGATGGCACGGGCGCGGCCAGCGGAGTCGTGAGCGTCGATTCGAGGCCGTCCGTCGGCTGATCCGGCAGGACCAGGCGGCCTCCCCCGAGCGCGCCCGCCGCTGCGGGACGGACGGTCAGGTCAGGCGGGCTCGCCCGTGAGCGGCTCGCCCGAGAGCACCCGGAACACCATGCCGGTGCGAGGTTTGGGACTGAAGTACGTCGTCTTGGGTGGCATGCGTCGCCGCGTCTCCGCCCACGCGGAGATCTGGGGAACCGTGACCGGCCGGAGGAGGATCGCCATCTCCCTGTGGCGTCCGCCGACTTCCGCCAGCGCCTCCTGCCATCGTGGGGTGTAGCTGACCGAGACGTCGGGGACCTCGCGCAGCGCCAGGTCCACGAGCCCGGCTTCGAGATCGGTGCCCGCCTCGTCGAACGCACCGGCGCGCACGGTGAGGAGCCACGCGTCGTCCCTCGTGACAGCGGCGAGCGAGCCGGATTCCTCGAGTGCCGCAACCACGCGTTCGGACGCGGGACCGGCGTGCAGCACGTCGAAGAAGTGTCCCAGCAGTCCGGCGGGGTCGGTGCCGGGCGGAAGCCCCTCGAGCATTCGGTGGATCGCACGCACGTGCAGCTGCGACTCCGCCAACTCGACCATGAACGTCATCACCAGGTCGTGGTCGCCGGCTCGGTCCCCGTTCGCCTGGCGTACCTCGTCACGGTACGTGCGGGCGGTCTCATAACGATGGTGACCGTCCGCGATGACCACCGGCGTCTTGCCGACCGCCTCGCGCACCTCGGAGATCGCGGCGGGGTCGTCGAGCACCCAGAGCTCGTGGCGCACGCCGTCGTCGTCGTAGGCGTCCTCCGCCGCCGGCCCGTCGGGTGCGAACGTCTCGGTGAGACCGGCCGTGAGCGAGAGGCCCCAGATGGGGGAGAGGTTCGTCCCGGTGGCGCGGAGGAGGTCGAGCCGGTCGCTCTTGGGCTTGGGCATCGTCTCTTCGTGGGGGAGGACGTCGTCGCCGATCGCGAGCGCGCCGACGACCCCGGTCGTGGTCGCGCCGTCGGGTGCGGTCATCCGATAGGGGTAGAACGCCGGCGCAGCGTCGTCGACGAGGACCCGTCGCTCGAGCCAGGAGTCGAGGAGCTCCGCTGCGGCGAGGTAGCGATTGTGCCTGGAGTGCAGGTCGGGCTCGGGGAGCTCGAGGTGGATCGCATTGAGGAGGCTCCGATGGGCGAGCATGTCGCGCTCCTGGGACCCGACGACGTCGTAGGGCGGCGCGATCACCTGGCCCATGTGCACGACGGAGGGGTCGTAGCGCGTTCCCCTGAACGCCTCGAAGCGTGGCACGGGCAAAGACTGGCACACGGGCCACCCGTAGACTCCCGTCCATG
>JASHYA010000327.1 GCA_030043315.1 Acidimicrobiales bacterium | reverse complement strand
GTCGCGCAGGAGTGGCGCAACGCGTGCGGAGCCAGTTCGACGCCTGCCGCCGCGCCACGTGCGTGCACGACGGCGAATGCGCCCTGGCGCGACAGCCGGTTCCCCCGAGTGTTCAAGAAGACCGCCTCGGCGTCACCCTTGCGTCGCCACCGCTCAGGCGCCAGCTCGTCACGGCCACCCTCTTCGAGCCAGCGTGCGAGTGCACGTGCGGCATGGCTCCCGAGCGGCACGAGCCGCTCCTTGGACCCCTTCCCGTAGAGACGGACCAGACCGTCACCACCGGCGAGGTCGGTGAGGTTGAGCCCGATCGCCTCCGACACGCGTGCCCCGGTGCCGTAGAGGAGCTCGAGGAGCGCACGGTCACGGCGCGCGATCGGGTCGTCACCGGCCACGCCCTCGAGCACGCGCGTGACGTCGTCCTCTGCGAGCGGTTTGGGCAGGCGCGCGGGCAGGCGCCCCGGCTCGAGCTCGGTGGTCGGGTCGTGATCGGAGATGCCCTCGTCGACGAGGAAGCGATGGAGACCCCGGAGCGACGACACGGCGCGCGCCACGGAGGCCGCGCTCTGCCCTTGCGCCCGGAGTTGGGCGACGTACCGCTCGACGTCCTCGCGACGCGCCTCGACCGGCGTGCGCCGCTGCTCTGCGAGCGCGGCTTCGTAGTGGACGAGGTCACGCCGGTAGGCCGTGAGCGTGTTGGTTGCGCGCCCCCGCTCGACCGCGAGCCACGACAGGTATTCCTCGGCGGCAGGCGTGAGCGGGGAGGTGAGGGTGCGCACGGGCGGGGCCTGGTCAACCGGCGTTGTCGTGCAACGCGCGCCGAGCCATCAGCAGCCCGACGATCGTCGTCGCGTCGAGCAGCCTGCCGTCCGCGACCAGCCGCTCCACGTCGTCCAGCGCGATCCGCTCCGTCGACATCCACCGCTCTTCCACGCCGGTCGGACGGGGGGCGACGGGCGACACGTCGGTCGCCAGGTACACGATGGTGCGCTGGTCGGTGTAGCCCGGCGAGTTGTAGACGGCGCCGAGCCGCTCGATGCTGCCGGCCCGCAACCCCGCCTCCTCTTCGAGCTCGCGCCGGGCGGTCACTTCGGGGTCCTCCCCCTCGACGTCACGGGTGCCGGCCGGTGCCTCGAGCACCGCTGCGTCCACCGCGACCCGCAACTGGCGGACCAGCGTCACCGTCCCGTCCCCGTGGACGGGGACGACCGAGACGGCGCCGGGGTGGCGCACCACGTCGCGGTCGAATTCGTGGCCCTCGGGGTCGGCGAACGTCACCGTGCGGACCTTGATGAGCCGCCCGTCGAACCGGGGACGTTCGGCGAGCCACCGGAAGCCACCCAGCGACCCGTCGCCACCCAACGACCCATCGCCACCCGACACCTCGTCGCCACCCGACACCTCGTCGCGACCCGGCGACCCGTCGCCGCCCAACGGCTCGACGCCGGCCACGGACTCAGACGACGGGGTCGAGCTCGCCGATGTCGATGAGCCGAGGCTCGCGTCCCTCGGCGCGTTCCAAAGCCGCGGTCACGAGCTCCCGGAAGAGGGGGTGCGGGCGGTCCGGCCGGCTCTTGAACTCGGGGTGCGCCTGCGTCCCGATCCAATAACGATGGTCGGACAGCTCGACGAACTCGACGAGCCGGTCGTCGGGCGACGTCCCCGAGCAACGCAGCCCCGCGGCTTCGAGGCGGGTGCGGTACCGGTTGTTCACCTCGTAGCGGTGGCGGTGGCGCTCGGTCACCGCGCTCGCGCCGTAGATCTCGGCCACCTGTGAACCGGCCGCCAGCATCGCCGGGTAGGAGCCGAGCCGCATCGTGCCGCCCTTGTCGACCACGTCCGCCTGGTCCGGCATCAGGTCGATCACGGGGTGCGGCGTGAGGGAGTCGAACTCGCGGGAGTTGGCGCCGGCGAGGTCGGCCAGGCCGCGCGCCACCTCGACCACCATGACCTGCAGACCGAGGCACAGGCCGAGGCACGGGATGCCGTGCTCACGCGCATAACTCGCCGCAGCCACCATCCCCTCGATCCCCCGCTCGCCGAAGCCGCCGGGGATGACGATGCCGTCGAGGTCGTGGAGCCGCTCGCCGGGCACCAGGTCCGGGACCATCTCTGCGTCGATCCATTCGAGCTGGACCTGGACACCGTGGTGGAAACCGGCGTGGCGGAGCGACTCGACCACGGACAGGTACGCGTCGGGGAGGTTCACGTACTTGCCCACGACGCCGATGCGCACGTGGCGCTCTGCGGTCCGCACGCGCTGGACGAGCTGCTCCCAGTCGCCGAGGGCGATGGGGTGCTCGGCCAGGTCGATGCCGAGGATCCGGCAGACCACCGAGTCGAACCCCTCCTCGTGGAGCACGAGGGGGATCTCGTAGATGCTGTCCGCGTCGACCGCGGAGATCACGGCCTCGATCGGCACGTCGCACAGGAGCGAGACCTTCCGCTTCAGCGCGGCGGAGATGTCCTTGTCGCTCCGGCAGACGATCACGTCCGGCTGGATGCCTCGGCTCCGGAGCTCGGTGACCGAGTGCTGCGTGGGCTTCGTCTTCTGCTCGCCCGAGGGGGCGAGGTAGGGCACCAGCGTGAGGTGGACGTAGCAGACGTTCTGTCGCCCGACGTCACGCCGGAACTGCCGGATCGCCTCGAGGTACGGCACGATCTCGATGTCGCCGACGGTGCCCCCGATCTCCACGATCACGACGTCCACGTCCTCACGCGCCAGACGGAGCACGCGGTCCTTGATCTCGTCGGTCACGTGCGGGATCACCTGGACGGTCTTACCGAGGTAGTCCCCCCGCCGCTCCTTCGAGATGACCGCGGAGTAGATGGAGCCCGTCGTCGTGTTGGAGTTGCGGTTCAGGTTCTCGTCGATGAACCGCTCGTAGTGACCGAGGTCGAGGTCGGTCTCCCCCCCGTCCTCGGTGACGAAGACCTCGCCGTGCTCACCGGGGTTCATGGTGCCGGGGTCGACGTTGATGTAGGGGTCGAGCTTGCACATCGTGACCTTGAGGCCACGGCACTTGAGCAGGCGGCCCAGCGACGACGCGGTGAGCCCCTTGCCGAGGGAGCTCGAGACGCCTCCGGTCACGAACACGAACCTGCTCATCCCGCCACACCCTCGTGCACCACCCCACGCTAGTCGCCGGGTGCGACACCGGTGGTGGACGCCCGGCACGCCGCACGCCGATCTCTCGGGGCCTGCGTCA
>JASHYA010000326.1 GCA_030043315.1 Acidimicrobiales bacterium | reverse complement strand
TAGGGTGTGTCACACCCCATCCCTACAGTCACCACGACGAGCGAGGAGAGGAAGGCGATGGCAGAGCAGGACCGTGACAAGGCACTGGCGGCGGCGCTCAGCCAGATCGAGAAGCAGTTCGGCAAGGGCTCGGTCATGCGCATGGGCGAGAACATCGACCTTGGCATCGAGGCCATCCCGACGGGGGCGCTCTCCCTCGACCTCGCCCTCGGCATCGGCGGGCTTCCGCGCGGACGGATCGTGGAGATCTTCGGGCCCGAGTCGAGCGGCAAGTGCCTCACCGCCGACACGTACGTCTGGACGGACCGGGGGCTCGAGACCGTGCAGGAGCTCTTCGAGCGTTGCGGCGAGCAGGTCACCTGCACGAGCCGCGTGACCCCCGTCGCCGACCTCGGGGTGCGTGCCGTCAACGAGCGGGGGGAGCTCGAGAAGGTCCACGCGCTCACGCACAACGGTCGCCAGCCCGTCCTGCGCATCCGGCTCGCGTCGGGGCGGGAGGTGAAGGCGACCGGGAACCATCCGCTGCGGGTCGTGGAGCGGGGTCTCGTCGTCTGGCGACGAGCGGGCGAGCTCCGTCGGGGTGACACGGTCGTCTCTGCGCTCTTCGGCGCGGCCGAGGCGGCGGAAGGCGACGGAACGAGCGAAGACGACGCGGTCCTCCTGGGACGTCTCGCCGCTGGCGGGAGCACGGGGGACGAGGTGGTCCGCTCCGAGCTGTCGGAGCGTTGTGGGCTCGAGGATGCCGACGCCGCGGGCAGGAGCGTTCCGTACTGCATCCGTACCGGCGGCCACAAGATCCAGCGGGCCTTCCTCTCCGCCCTGTTCGGGGCCGACGGGTGGATCGATCCGCAGGACACGATCGGCATCGCCCCGGCCTCCGAGCGGTTGGCGCGAGAGGTGCAGCTCCTCCTGTTCGGGCTGGGCATGCCGTGCACGGTCACGCCCGAAGAGGACGACCACGGTCACCTGTGGGACTGGACGGTCACCATCACCTCGGCGGCCGCACGTCGGTTCCGCCAGGAGATCGGGTTCGGCTCGGAGCGGGGGACATCCGTCGAGGTCACCGGGGAGGTCTCGGGGGAGGACCCGAGGTTCACGTACGAACACGTCGTCTCGGTCGAGCCGGCCGGGACACCGCCGACCTTCGACCTGGCGATGCCGGTGACCCACAGCTTCCTTGCGAACGGCATCCTCTCTCACAACACGACCTTGGCCGTCCACGTCGTCGCGGAAGCGCAGCGGAACGGGGGGATCTGCGCGTACATCGACTCCGAGCACGCCATGGACCCCGTCTACGCGCGGTCGATCGGCGTCAACGTCGACGACCTGCTCATCTCGCAGCCGGACACCGGCGAGCAGGCGCTCGAGATCGCGGACATGCTCATCCGTTCCAGCGCGATCGACGTGATCGTGATCGACTCGGTGGCCGCGCTCACGCCGCGGGCGGAGATCGAAGGAGAGATGGGCGACACGCACGTCGGTCTCCAGGCGCGGCTCATGTCCCAGGCGCTCCGCAAGCTGGCCGGCTCGTTGAGCAAGTCCAACACGGTGGCCATCTTCATCAACCAGCTCCGCGAGAAGATCGGCGTCCTCTACGGGTCGCCGGAGACGACCCCCGGCGGACGCGCGCTCAAGTTCTACGCGTCCGTGCGGCTGGACATCCGCCGTGCCGAGTCGATCAAGGACGGGGCGGACGTCATCGGCAACCGGACGCGCGTGAAGATCGTGAAGAACAAGGTGGGAGGAAGACCCTTCCAGCAGGCGGAGTTCGACATCATGTTCGGCACCGGGATCAGCCGGGAGGGTTCGATCCTCGACGTCGCGGTCGACCTCGGGCTGGTGAAGAAGTCCGGGGCCTGGTTCACCTACGAAGGGGAGCAGCTCGGCCAGGGCCGCGAGAACGTGAAGACCTTCCTGCGGGAGAACCCGCAGCTCATGGCCGAGATCGACGACCGGGTGCGCCAGCAGCTCACGCCGAAGGAGCCCGCCGAGGCCGACAGGGTGAAGCCGGACACCGAGGTCGACCCCGACGACCTGCCGATCACCCTCGAGTGACCGCTACCGCGTCGTCGTCACGCCCACGGTCGTCGGCACCAGCTCGACCCAGGTGTTCCCGGGCTGCATCGTGATCGTCTGACCGGAGGTGGTCGTGAAGCTCGTTGGTTGGGCGAGCGTTGTCCGCGACCACTTTCCGGTGATCTCGACGCCGTCACGGAAGACGATCGCGTTTCCGCTCGCGTGTGTGTAGAGGTTCGCCTGGACCTCGAGTCCCCCCTCTGTGTTCTCCAGCCACGGGCCGTAGTACACGTCGACGTACTGGACGATCACGTTGGACGCGCTGTTCTGCACGCCGTTCGAGAGGCGGTCCGCCTTTGTGTTGTAGAAGCGGAGGAACTTGCGCGTCGTCGGGTCGTACTTCCACACGACGGGTGAGTAGCTGGAGAACGGGATCGAGATCGACTTGACCGGCGTGCCTGCCGGGACCGCTTCGGTGTACGAGAAGACCGGCTTCGGCGGCTGGTCCGCTGTGGAGCGCATCCGCCACACCGCTGTGGTGGAGGTGTAGGTGTCGTAGGGGGCCACCCGACCGGGACGGTTCTGGATGATTGTTGTGTAGTCGCCCAGCTCGAAGTCCTCGATCGGCGAGGACAGGATGTTGTCGATGACCGGCTGGATCCCGCCGACGTGCACCAGCAGAGGGTGCCCGAACTCGCCGAGGATGCCGATGTCGATGTTGCGCGCCGAGCGCACGTCGCCGACGGTCGAAGCGCCGCGGCACTGGAAGACCGCGACGTAGCGGGTGATGCCACCCTCGACGGGCTCCTCGAAGACGATGTCGGCGGCTGTCAGCCCCGTCTGGGGGCGCGCTGTCGGGTAGTTGTCGACCTTCACCGCGAGCGCCGAGCGTCGCGGGACGGCGCCGTGGGGCGCTGGCGTGCCGGTGAGCGGGCAGTCCGGGCCGGTGGCGACGACCGCGTGCGGCTTGGTGGTCGTGCGGGTCACGTGGTGCGACGGCCTCTTGGCGTTCTTGGCGGCGTCGGTCCCGGCGGAGGCGCACCCGGCGAGCAGGCACCCCGCACCGACGAGGGCGACCACCGCCCGGAGGGGGGTCACACGTGCGGACCGCGCCGCGCCCCGTCCCTCGGGGGGTGCCCCGGCGGACGCGAAACGAGCTCCCCGTCGTCGTCCCCCGCTGCGCATGCGGCGGCGAGTCTGGCAGAGCGCGCGGCGAAATGGGGCGCGAGGCATTCGTCGCCATTGTGGGTGGGCTCGTCGTCGAACGGGGGGATGGTGCGGTCGAGGTGGTGACCGGAGGCGACCCTGCGCGCCACGACCTGCGCGGTCCGATCTCCACGCCGGGAAAGGCGACGACGTGTAGCGTGCCCACGAATGACCTGGTCGCAGACGCTCCGCGGGATGGTGCGGCGCGCGGCTGCCGAAGGTCTCCGGCGCGCGTGGGAGTGGGCGCCCTTCGCCGCGGCGGTCGGCCCGGACCACGCACGCGCCCGTCGGTTCGCGTCCTTCGGGGAGGGGAGCCTTCTCGCCTTCCCGACCGGCACCGTCTACAACGAGCGGTACGTCTCGGTGGGCGCGGGCACGATGATCGGCCCGTACGTGTCGCTCACGGCGGGGATGGCCCCGGGCCAGGAGATGCTCACCTCCCCTGTCGTGAGGATCGGCCACCGGTGCGTCATCGGGCGGGGGAGCCACGTCGTCGGCCACTGGTCCATCGATATCGGCGACGACGTCCAGACCGGTCCCTACGTCTACATCACCGACCAGAACCACGGCTACGGGGATCCCGACGAGCCGATCGGCCGGCAGTGCCCCGTCGAGGCGGGTGTGTCGATCGGTCGCGGCAGCTGGCTCGGCGCGCACGCCGTGGTCCTCCCGGGCGCGCAGATCGGCCGCAACGTCGCGGTCGCCGCGGGGGCCGTGGTGCGTGGGCAGGTCCCCGACCACTGCGTCGTCGCAGGCGTCCCGGCACGCGTCGTGCGGCGGTGGTTCCCGGACTGCGGCTGGGTCGACGTGGACGAGGCGACCACGCCCCGGTGATCCGCTCGTGAGCCGACGGTGACCCCCGCGGCCCCGAGGGGAGCGGGCGGGGCGGACGCAGCGGGCGGAGCGGGTGAGCCGGCCGCAGCCGGCGCTCCCGGCGCGGGCGCGGTCTCGGTCGCGGTCGTCGGGTCCGGGAGCTGCGGCCCCGAAGACGAGCGGCTCGCCGAGGAGGTGGGACGCCGTCTGGCCGAGGCCGGAGCCCTGGTCGTCACCGGGGGGCTGGGGGGTGTGATGGCCGCTGCCTCCCGTGGCGCGCAGGCTGCCGGCGGGACGACCGTGGGCCTCTTGCCGGGCGAGTCCCGCGCGGAGGCGAACCGGTGGCTCACCGTCGCCATCCCGACCGGGCTGGGGGAAGCCCGGAACCTCCTCGTCGTCCGGGCTGCAGACGCCCTGGTCGCCGTCGGTGGCGAGTACGGGACGCTCTCGGAGATCGCCTTCGCCCTCAAGATCGGCCGGCCGGTCGTGGGGCTCATGACCTGGCAGCTCCGTCGGCACGGGGACGTGGAGGCGGACCACGGGGTCCGGCGAGCCGACGACCCTGCTAGTGCCGTTGCGCTCGCCATTTCCTTGGCCGGTCCACACCTCCGGCGTGATCCGCCGGCCCGGCCCTGACCAGGGAGGACGGTGAGCTGCGGGTGCGCGCGTGGCCCGATCGTGCTATGCTGGATGCATCTCGGGTGTGCCTCGCGGGAGGGCAGGGGGAGGTGTCATGGAGAGCGTGGCTGGCGGCGAAACCGCCATTGCATTGCTGCGGACTCCGGTTGACTCTCCTGTCGCGCAGAAGGATGTGTGCGACGCTCGCCGGCGGGTAATCACCCTGAAGTCGCGGACCGTGTGGTTCCCTGTGCTCCATGGGCGGGGGTTTCTGTAACGGTCTGTGAGGTGTCGGCCCCCCTTCCCCATCCCCATCCCCCGGGGGGCCGGCACCGATTTCTCCGATCCGCCGTCCATGGGCTCGGGCCGCGGATCGCACGCGGTGCTCACGGTTGGCAGCGCGCGCACCTGAGCCTGGGTGCGTGGTCGTGGACGAACCTCCCGAGCACGACCGCGTGCACGGAGCACGCGCCCGCCTCCTCGAGTGCCGCGGCGGCGGACTGGAGATGGGCGCCGCTCGTGTAGACGTCGTCGACGAGCAGCACCCTCTTCCCCGAGACGCCGTTCGTCGCGCGATAGCCGTCGCGCGCCGGCCGTCGGTGCGCGACCGGAGCCGTCCCCGGCGACAGCGCGTCGGCGAGCTGTGGCAACACCTTCGTGCCGGTGACGAGCGTGGTGAGCGGATGGGGCGGCGGACGGCCGTCACGCGGTGACGGCACCACCACGGCGAGGTCGAGACCGTCGGGCGCGAGGCAGTCGAGGTGGCGCGCGAAGAACCGGTCGACCAACGCGGCGAGGCGTGCCGCCTGGCGGCTGGCGACGCCCGGCTCGCCCGACTTGTACTGGCGCAGCGCACGGTAGAGGGGGCTCGACGCGGTCACCAGGGCGATCGGCGTCACCGGAACCGGGGGTCGCCCGAGCGCGAGTGCGACGTCCCGGCACGACGTGCACATCGAATAGCCGGCCGCAACACCCGCTGCACAGATGCGGCACGCGCCCCGTCGCGCGCGACCGTCGCCGCTCCGTCGATCGGCCGCGTCCTGGCGCCACGGCCGGATCGTGATCGCGCGCATGCGAGGGCAAGGTAGCGGGAGGGTGCGCGCGGCGGTGATGACGGCGCGACGTCACGGTCGGCGGGACTACACACGGGACGACGCGGTGACACGTCCGCGTCACGGCCACGAGGTGGCACGGCCGCTACGGTCTCACTCGTGCGACATGCGGGCGCCGAGGCGCTCGACGGTCTGGAGCCGCTGCTGCAGGAGCTCCGCCAAGTGGACGGGCTGGTCGAGCGGTCCCGCGGCGTCTTCTACCGGCGCTCGCGCGCCTTCCTCCACTTCCACGAGGACGGGAGGGGGCTGTACGCGGACGTGCGCGTCGGCGAGGAGTTCGAGCGGCTCCCGGTCACCTCCGACGACGAGCGGCGGCAGCTGGCCGCGCTCGTCCGCTCACTCTGAGGGCGCGCCCGACGCGGCAGCCTCCAACGCGCACGAGAGGTCGTCCCAGAGGTCGTCGGGATGCTCGAGGCCGACGCTCAGCCGGAGCAGCCCGGGCGGCACGGCCTCTTCCCCCGGCCATCGGCTCCGCCGTTCCACCGTCGTCTCGACGCCGCCGAGACTCGTCGTAGGGACCACGAGCTCGACGGCGCCGACGAACGCGTCGGCGACTGCCGCGCTCGGAAGCTCGAAGGAGACGATCGCGCCGAAGCCGGCCATCTGCGCCGCGGCCCTCGGGTGGAACGGGTCGTCCGCGAGGCCCGGGTAGCGCACCGCGGTCACCGCCGGGTGCAGGCGGAGACGGCCCGCCAAGATCGCCGAGGACTGCTGCTGGCGGGCGAAGCGCACGGGGAGCGTCCGAAGGCCGCGCAGGGCGAGGAACGCCTCGACGGTGCCGGGGATGCTGCCGTGCAGGGTGCGGTGCCGGACGAGGGCCTCACGCACGGTGTCGTCACGCGTCACCACCGCGCCGAGGAGGAGATCGGAGTGGCCGCCGATGTACTTGGTCGCAGAGTGCACGACCATCGTCGCCCCCCATCCGAGCGGCCGTTGTGCGATCGGCGTCGCGAACGTGTTGTCGACGACGGTCACGGCGCCCTCGGCGTGGGCGGCGTCGACGATGCGGGGCACCTCGGCGATCCCGAGGAGCGGGTTCGTCGGGGATTCGATCCAGACGAGCGCGGCGCCGGGCAACGCCTCGAGGACCGCGTCGGTGTCGGTCAGCTCCACCGGCCGCAGCCCGAGCCGGCCCGCGTCAGCGAGGGTGCGGAGGAGCTCCCTGGTCCCGCTGTAGGCGCCGGTGGGGTGGACGACGATCGAGCCGGGGGCGATGCCGTCGAGCACGGCGGCGGTCGCCGCCTGGCCGCTCGAGAAGGTGACCGCGGACCCGCCTTCGAGGGTGCCGAGCGCCTCTTCGAGCGCCTCCCACGTCGGGTTCCCCCACCTTCCGTAGCGGGGGGAGGCCGCGTCGCGGAACGTGGACGCGAGCACAGGCGGCACGTTGAGCGGTGCCCCCGGCGAGGCGTCCCTTCCCCCCACGACCGCGAGCGTCTCGGCGTGCCAGCGACCGCGGCGTCCGGCCGCGTC
>JASHYA010000325.1 GCA_030043315.1 Acidimicrobiales bacterium | reverse complement strand
GCGATCTCGGCCTCAAGAGCGTCAGCTCGCAAACCCAGGGCGACCAGGTCCGCGTAACCGGAAAGAAGCGCGATGACCTCCAGGCCGCCATCGCGGCCTGCAAGGCCGGGGATTTCGGCATTCCGCTCCAGTTCGAGAACTTCCGGGACTGAACGGGGTTCTCGGGCGCCCTCCGCACGGCGGAGCCCTCCGAACGGGCGTCAGGCGTCGGACGGCGTCACGGAGTCAGTCAGCGGAGCGGCACCGGCAGATCGGCGGGCGGCGTCAGCGGAGCGAAGCCGCGTCGGCACTGTGCACCGCGGCGGTCTCGTCCACGCCGACGACGATCCCCTCCGCGTGCGCCACGGCCTCCTCGGCCTGCAGGTGCTCGTCCATCTCCTCCATGAGGGAGGGGACCCGGAAGGTCCGGTTGAAGACCATCAGCTTCAGCACCCAGAAGATCCCGAAGGACAGCACGTTCGCGAGCAGCACCAACCCGGTCTGCTCGAGGTGGTCGAGCCCCCAGCGGTGGCCGAAGTACCGGGCAAGGGCTGCGCCGACCATCGAGAACGAGATGCTCGCGGCCGACATCACCCAGAAGGGCAGCACTTCCTTCACGACGTGCGAGCGGCCGCCCTTGCCCCAAGCCCACTTCCGGTTCAAGTAGTACGACGGGACCGCTGCCACCACGTTGGCGAAGATGGTGCTGGGCACCTCGGTCCACAACTTGAGGACGCCGAAGACCATGGCGAGCACGAACAGCGACACGCCGGTCGTGATGACCGACGACATCGTGTAGCGGAAGATCTTCTGTCCCTCCCGCGTGTGCAGCCACGCCCGGAGCTTGAAGAGTTGGTCGGTCATCGAATTGGAACCTTACCCTTCAGCCACGGTGGCAAAGGTCTCGCCGGCGGCCAGGTGGGGCAGATCGGCAGGTCGGCAGGTCGGCACGCCCCAGTCTACGGCCGGGACCGCGCGTGATCCGGTTTTGGCGGGGATTCGTGCCCGACGTCGGGCCTCCTGTCAACATGACCACGTGAGCGACGCCCTCGACCTTCTCGTCCAGCTGCTCGACCTCGAGCCCATCGAGGTCAACATCTTTCGCGGCACCCAGCCCGAAGAGGAGCGCCAACGCGTGTTCGGGGGCCAGGTGGCCGCGCAAGCGCTCATGGCGGCGGGGCGGACGGTCGAGCACGGCCGGGTGCACTCCCTCCACTCGTACTTCCTGCGCCCGGGTGACCCGTCGGTGCCGATCCTGTACGAGGTGGACCGGATTCGCGACGGTCGCTCGTTCACGACGCGCCGCGTGGTGGCGATCCAGCACGGCCGGGCGATCTTCAATCTCTCGACGTCCTTCCACGACCTCGAGCCAGGCTTCGAGCACCAGTTCCCGATGCCCGAGGTCCCCGATCCCGAGACGCTGCCGACGATCACCGAACGGCTCGAGCCCTGGCGCGAGGAGCTCGGCGAGTGGTTCTACCGACCGCGCCCGATCGACCAGCGCCACATCGGCGAACTGCCGTGGGTGCGGCGGGAGCCGCTCGAGCCGCACCAACGCCTGTGGATCCGGGCCGACGGCGAGCTCCGCGACGACCCCCTGCTCCACGCATGCGTGGCCACCTACGCCTCGGACCTCTCCCTCTTCGACACGATCATCCACCCGCATGGGGTGCGCTGGAACGACCCGAAGTTCATGGGCGCGAGCCTCGACCACTGCATGTGGTTCCACCGACCGTTCCGCGCCGACGAGTGGCTGCTCTTCGACACCGACTCCCCGGTGGCGGCGGGCGGTCGCGGCCTCGCGCGCGGGTTCCTGTTCGAGCGGTCCGGACGCCTGGTCGTCTCGATGGTCCAAGAGGGGCTCGCCCGGATGCGGGCCTGAGGTTCCAGCTCCGGAGGTCAGGCCTCGCGCTTGGCGATCGCGACGTAGTCGCGTGCCTCGGCGCCGATGTAGATCTGACGGGGCCGGGCGATCTTCGAGTCCTGGTCGAGCATCTCCTGCCAGTGCGCCAACCAACCCGCCGTCCTCGGGATCGCGAAGAGCACCGGAAACATCTCGAGAGGGAACCCCATTGCCTGGTAGATGAGGCCCGAGTAGAAGTCGACGTTCGGGTAGAGCCGCCGGGAGGTGAAGTACTCGTCGGAGAGGGCGATCTCCTCGAGTTTCAGCGCGATGTCGAGGAGCGGGTTCTTGCCGGTGACGGCGAACACCTCGTCTGCCGCCCGCTTGATGATCGTCGCCCTCGGGTCGTAATTCTTGTAGACGCGGTGGCCAAAGCCCTGCAGCCGCACGTGACCGTGACCGGCCTTCACCTCGCTGATGAACGCCGGCACGTTCTCGATCGACCCGATCTCGGTCAGCATTCGGATGACCGCCTCGTTCGCGCCGCCATGACGTGGGCCGTAGAGGGCGGCGCACGCAGCCGCGCACGCCGAGTACGGGTCGGCGTGAGACGAGCCGACCACGCGCATTGCGGTCGTGGAGCAGTTCTGCTCGTGGTCGGCGTGGAGGATGAAAAGGATGTCGAGTGCCCGGGCCAGCGCCGGGTCCGCATGGTAGTGAGGCTCCGCGACCTTCCACATCATCGAGAGGAAGTTGGCGGGGAAGTCGAGTGAGTTGTCCGGATAGACGAAGGGCATCCCCACGCTGAACCGGTGGGCGGCCGCGGCGAGCGTGGGCATCTTGGCGATCAACCGGATGATCTGCTTCTGTCGTGACGCGGGGTCGAAGATGTCCTTGGCGTCGAGGTAGAAGGTCGAGAGCGCGGCGACGGCCGAGACGAGCATCCCCATCGGGTGGGCGTCGTAGTGGAACCCCTCGAGGAACCTCTTCCGCACGTTCTCGTGGATGAACGTGTGGTAGGTGACGTCGTGCCGCCACTGCTCGAACTGGCGCTCGGTCGGCAGCTCCCCGTGCAGGATGAGGTACGCGACCTCGAGGTAGGTCGACTCCTCGGCGAGCTGCTCGATCGGATAGCCCCGATAGCGCAGGATCCCCGCTGTCCCGTCGAGGTAGGTGATCGCGCTCTCTGCCGCCGCGGTGGAGATGAAGCCGGGGTCGTAGAACCAGATGCCGGGGAGGATCTTCGACCAGTCGGCAGCGCTCACGCCGCCGTTCACGATCGGGATCTCGTGGGTCTCGCCGTTCCGGTTGTCGGTGATCGTGATGCTCTCGGTCACGAGCGAACGCCTCCTGTGGCTGACCGGTCAACGGGCGTGCGGCTCACGTCCTCACGGGCTCCGCGTGGACCGCTCCGCACGCGGCGCCGAATGCGATCCTACGGGTCGATGGGGCCCCGGTCGACCTTACTTGCCAACGTGCGGCAGGTGCGGCAGGTGCGGCAGGTGCGGCAGGTGCGGGAGGTGCGGCAGGTGCGGCAGGTGCGGGAGGCGGGACGTGCCGCCTACGCGCCAGCCGGCTTGGCGGACTCGTGGCGGTAGGCGAACCGGTCGGCGGTGGACGAGGCGGATGCGCCCCCCGGGTTGGTGACGTGGATCGCGACCGTGCCGGTTCCCGGTGGCGCGACGGCTGTGATCTGGGTGCGGGAGACGACCACGAAACGGGCGGGCGTGGTGCCGAAGGTGACGCCGCTCACCCATGTGAACCCGGTGCCGAGGATCGTGACGTCGGTGCCACCCCGTTGCGGGCCCTTGGTGGTGAGGAGCTGCGCCACGGTCGGCGGGCCCGGAGGCGCGACGCGGACCGAGACCGTGTCCGACGTCACGGCGCCGGGAACGTTGGCGAGCGGAGGGTCCACCGAGACGGCGATGGTGTAGCTGTTGCCCGGGACGACCTGAATCGGTGGGAGTGTCACCGACGCCGCGCTGCGGGCTGTGAGCGCCAGCCGGCGGGTCCGGCCCGGCCGCGCAGTGCCGCCTCCGCGGGCGACCGTGGCGCGCACCACGATCCCGCGCTCTGCAACGTTGCCGTCGTTCGCAATGACCAGCGCGATCCCGATCCGGCCCGTCGGCGGAAGCACCGAGACGGTCGGGGCCGACGCCGAGCTCGTGCCCGACGGCGGCACCGGCGCGGGTGTGAGCGCCAGCGTGTGCGGGACGAGCTCCACCCGGTGGACGGCGGCGAGCGTGGACGAGCTGGTGAGGGCGTCGATCATGGACTGCGTGCTGTTCGACGTCCACCCGGCGGTCCGGCCCGACCACACCGAGGAGGGGAGGAGCGCGTGACCCGGATCGGCCCGCAGGGCCCGTCGACCCGCTGCGTACATCTCGTCGCCTCGCCCGAGGAGCGTCCCGACCTTCGCCAGCTCCGCCGCGGCTCCCGTGGCCGAGAGCGGCGCAGGCGTCGCGGGGACAGAGGAGGGGTCGGGTGAGCCCACTACCGGCAGCGGCGCCATCCCGAGCAGCCCGTCGACGGCGGACCTGAAGGTCCGCATCGCGTCCGCACGATCGACCATCGCCGCCGTCACATCGGCTCCGGCGCCGCCGGAGGGGGCCGGTGACGCCGCTGTGCTCGCGCCGCGCGCGACCGAGGCAGTCGAGCGCACGAGTGTGTCGAGCGCCTCTTCGAGCGTCGTGCGGTCGTCGACGGACATCCCGGCGAGGACCTTGTGGAACTCCCTGCCCAGCCGGTTGGATTCCACGGCCAGGAGGCGCGCTTGTGCCGCGTACGACCGGTCGATCGCGCGGTCGTAGCCGCGCGACTGCGAGGGGACCCTGAGCACCCCCCCGACGAGCACCGCGACGATCAGTGCGCCCACCACACCCACAACGGCGATTGCGCCCACGCGGGAGATGCGGCGCCGGCGTCGGCGACGGTCGATCGGTGGCACCGGCGCGTGACGCTACTGCCGTACCCCACGACCTGAGCTTCGGCGGAACCGACAGAAGGGCGCGGACCGGCGGGCGCGGAGGCCGTCGCACCGGGCCGGGCGCGCCCAGCCCGGGCTAGCCCAGGTCAGGACCTACCAAGCTGAGGGGATGGTCACATCAGGCGCAGGGCAGGACCTGGTCAGGCGTCGGAGGGCGCCACCTCCAGGCGGTCCGCGCGGACCGCCTGGCCCGAGGTGGGCAGGACGCTGGCGGTGCTCCGCCACGCCACCGTCGCCTCGATCGCGCACCGGTCGACGCGGTCACGGTGACGCTCCACCACCGAGAGGAGCGAGGCGAGCGTGCGGGAGTTGAGCAGGTGCGGGACGAGCCCGAGGTCGAGCAGCTTCGTGTGGGCCGCCCGGTAGTAGTGCTCGTGCTTCTCCACGCGCGGATTGTCGAGGTGGACGATCTCAGCACTGCCTGGGTAGGCGTCGACGACCATCTCGGCGAGCTGCATGACGGAGAAGGACTCGGTGAACTGGTTGAACACCCGGTACTCACCGGCTTCGGGCGCGTTGAGGCAAGCGAGCTCGACACAGGCGAGGGTGTCGCGGATGTCGAGCATCCCGCGGGTCTGGCCACCCTGGCCGTAGACGGTGAGCGGGTGGCCGACGACCGCTTGGACGCAGAAGCGGTTCAGGACGGTGCCGAAGACACCGTCGTAGTCGAGGCGCGTCGCGAGGTCGGGGTGGAGGACCGTCTCGGGGGTCTCCTGCCCGTAGACGACGCCCTGGTTCAGGTCGGTCGACCGCAGACCCCAGATCCGGCAGGCGAACATGATGTTGTGGCTGTCGTGCACCTTGGACAGGTGGTAGAAGGAGCCGGGCTGCTTGGGATACGGCAGCACGTCGGTCCGGCCCCGGTGGGTGATCTCGA
>JASHYA010000324.1 GCA_030043315.1 Acidimicrobiales bacterium | reverse complement strand
GACGCCGCCCGCGAAGCGACGGTCAACGCCGCCAAGTGGTCGGGCGTCGAGTCGATCTCCCTGTTCGCAGAGGTCGAGCGTGAACGGGTGTCGGTGTTCGTGCGCGACCGGGGGAAGGGCTTCGACCTGGACGGGGTCGCTCCGGACCGGAGGGGGATCGCCCAGTCGATCCAGGCGCGCATGGTCCGCCACGGGGGCCATGCCGTCATCCGGAGCGTGCCGGGCGAGGGGACCGAGGTCGAGCTCAGCGCCCCCCGGGACGAGCCCCGTTGACCCTGTCGGCCGGTCCGCCCGGGCGACAGGGGCACCCTCCGCGGGTCTTCCTCGTGGACGACCACCACCTCTTCCGTGCCGGGGTACGCGCCGAGCTTGGTGACGAGGTCGACGTCGTCGGCGAAGCGGACGAGGTCGCGGCCGCCGTCGAGATGATCGGGGAGCGGCTCCCTGACGTCGTCCTCCTCGACGTGCACCTCCCCCACGGGGGCGGCCAGACGGTGATCGAGCGGGTGCGCCAGTCCGCCCCGGAGGTCAGGTTCCTCGCACTGTCCGTCTCGGACGCGCCCGAGGACGTGATCTCGGTCATCCGTGCAGGGGCCCGGGGGTACGTGACGAAGACGATCTCGGGGCCCGAGCTCATCGACGCCATCCGGCGGGTGGCGGGCGGAGACGTCGTCTTCTCGCCGCGGCTCGCGGGGTTCGTCCTCGACGCCTTCGCAGCCATGCCGCCAGATGCCGCCCCGGCCTCCGTCGACCCGGAGCTCGACCAGCTGTCCTCACGCGAGCGTGAGGTGCTCCGCCTGATCGCCCGCGGCTACACCTACAAGGAGGTCGCCCGGGAGCTCTCCATCTCGGTGAAGACGGTCGAGACCCACGTCTCGGCGGTGCTCCGGAAGCTCCAGCTCTCCACCCGCCACCAGCTCACGTACTGGGCGACCGAGCGCCGTCTCGTGTAGACCGGGCCGACGCTCGGTCGCGCTCATGTGGCGGCTGCGCCGCCAGGTGTAGTGCCGGAGCCGGGGGTGCAGCCGGGGCCGCCCGGCGCTGTGGCTGCAGTCGTGACTGCGGGCCGCCCTGTCGGCGTGCCGGCCGATGTCGAGGTCGTCCGTGTCGAGCAGGCGCCGCCCGGTCCGGGCAGCCGGGAGAGCGGCTCCGTCGTCGTCCCGGTGGCCGAGGTGAGCCCCACCGAGGTCGCGTCGGCTGTGCCGGGCCACCAGGCGACGAACGTCCCGTCGCCCGTCGTCGCCTGCACCGCGTCGCCGTTGCTCAGCTCGAGGGTAACCGTCGTGACTGTCTTGGGGACCTGACCGTCAACGAGGGTGTACGCCCCGTGGCCCGACACGTCGGCGTGGACCTCGGTCACCGTCGCTGTCCCGCTGCCGAGCGCGCCGAGGCGGAAGGTGCTCACCTCGCCGCTCGACCTGTTCCCGGCCTGGGCGGTGCTGACGCCGAGCACGCCCGAGATCTCCTGTCGTGCCGATGTGCCGGATCGCTCCCACACCGAGGTGAATGTCGCCGAGGTAAGGCACGACGCCTGTGCCTTCCCTGTGGAGCCCTGGTAGATGACCAGCGTGTACGGCCCGCGGACATCCGTCGCGACCGGAGTCCACGTTGGCGACGTGGCCGATGGTGTCGAGCCGGACGGCGAGCCTGTCGGTGTCGAGCCGACCTGCCCGAACTGGCCGAGGTGCGAGCTGCACGTGGCCTCCGCCGCGGAGGTTGTGGCGCCCGCGCCCGTGGTAGGTGTCGCCTTCCAGCCGGCGAAAGCCGCGGGGGCTCCGACGACCGAGACGACCGTCGCGACGGTCGCCGTGGTTGCGGCCGCGCCAACGATCGCCCCCGCGGTGAGACGCGGGGTCATCCGTCGGACACGGGGGTGGTAGTCGACCGCGGTGACACGCTCGACCGCGGAATCCGGCACCTCACCGGCACGGTGACGGAACGCGTGTGCGAGGTCACGTTCGAGTTCTTGCATCGTTGCTCGCTTTCGTTGTGGGGCTGTGGTGCCCGTTCGAGTGGGTCTCGGCATCGAAGTGCCCGTTCCCGGTCAGATCGGCGCGGGGGAGGAGGTCGTAGTGCTCGCGCAGCCGGGCGAGCGCGCGCGACGCAGTGCTCTTCACAGTGCCGACGGAGCAGCCGAGAGCCTCGGCAACCTGCTCCTCCGTCATGTCCGCGAAGAAGCGCAGGACGAGCACCGCGCGTTGACGCGGCGCGAGCCGTCCGAGCACGTCGACCAGGTCGTGATGGAGGTCCACCAGTCCAAGCTCTGTCTCGACGACGCGGTCCGGCTGGTCGGCTTCACCAAGGGCGCGGCGGTCGAGCTCGCCACGCCGACGCCGTTGCCGGCGCGAGTCGTCGATCGCGAGGTGGACGAGCACGCGACGCGTGTAGGCGTCCGGCCGCTCCATCTTCGAGATGCGCGTCCACTTGCGCGCGACGCGGACGTAGCACTCCTGGACGAGGTCCTCGGCCGCGGTGAGGTCCCACACGACGAGGTAGGCGAGGCGGAGGAGGTCGGCGGCCGACGAGGCGACGAACCGCTCGAACTCCTCGCGGGCCCGGTCGGGGGGCGTCCTTCGGGCCAGGCGCCGGCCGGAGCGAGTCATCGGTCTATCCAACCCCCCGGTGGCCCCAAAAGGTTGCTCGCGGCGCCGGAATTGCTGTTCGGCGCTCCCCGGCGCCGGCCGCGTGTCAGCCCTCGACCAGGTGCTCGGTGAAGAACGCCGCGATGCGGCGCCTGGCGTCTTCGGCCGGCCCCTCCGCGTAACCGAACGAACCCGTACGGACCATGAGCCGCCACAGGGCGTTGTCGTGCCGGTTCATGAAGCCGTGCCCGGCGCCGGGGTACTCCTTCACGTCGTGGGGCACGCCTGCCGAGGTGAGGGCGCGCTCGAGCTTGGCGGCGGCGCCCCGGAGCTGCCGGTCCCGGGCGCCGTAGCTGGCGACCACGGGACACGCGCCCTCCACCACGGCGTCGAGGTCGGCGGGCAGGTTGCCGTAGTTGTCGGCGGTGACGAGGAACCCGTGGTCGCGGGCGAGGAGGAGCGCGAAGCCGCCGGTCATGCAGAACCCCACGACGCCCACCTTCCCGGTGCACCGGGCGTCCGCCCCGAGCCAGGCGCGGACCGCTTCGATGTCGTCGAAGACGCGGCCCCGCCGGGCCCGCAGGTTCTTGAACACGGTCCAGATGCACGTCGCCTTGTTCGACCAGTGGAACAGGTCCGGCGCCGCGGCGAGGAACCCCGCGGCCGCGAGCCAGTCGGCCTGGCGCCGCAGGTCGTCGTTCATCCCAAAGACGTCGTGCAGGACGACGACGGCCGGCCAGGGGCCGTCTCCCGACGGCGCCGCGACGTACGCCGGCACGTCGGCTTGGGGTGCCGGCACCCGTACCTGGCCTACCTGGCTCATCGACCACCTCCCGCGGGTGCGTGACAGATGCGGACTCCGCCAGTGTGGCATCCGCCTGCCCGTCAGACGAAGAGGGAGACGGGGAGGCGCTTGGCACCTGGTGCGATACCGTCAGAGGGTGGCATCGACCTCCAAGTCCCAGGCCGGACAGGCGGCCGAGCGCGGCGCAGCGACGCCGTCAGGGTCGGCCGAGCCGACCAAGCCTTCCGCGCCGACGAGGGGGAAGGACCCGAAGCAACCCATCACCGTGCTCTTCGACCGGGTGATGGTGCAGGTGACCCCCGCCGAGGGTGAGCGCCGCTCGCGTGCGGGGATCCTGATCCCCGCGACCGCGCAGGTCTCCCGCCGCCTCACCTGGGCCGAGGCCGTGGCGGTCGGACCGAACGTCCGCGCCGTGAAGCCGGGGGACAAGGTCCTTTTCAATCCGGAGGACGGCTACGAGGTGGAGGTGCACGGGGAGGAGTACGTCACCCTGCGAGAGCGCGACGTGCACGCCCTTGCCTCCGAGCGGCTCGACGGGAGCACCGGCCTCTACCTGTGACCTCCCGGTGAACAACCCGTGACGACCTCCGGCGAGCCGCTCGGCGACCTCGACGCGCAGCTCCTCGAGCTCGTGGCGTTCGACGCGCGCGGGCTCGTCACCGCAGTCGTCCAGGACGCCCGGTCGTCGGACGTGCTGATGGTCGCGCACATGGACCGGGAGGCGCTCGCGCGGACGATCACCTCGGGGCGCTCGTGGTTCTTCAGCCGCAGCCGCAACGAGCTGTGGTGCAAGGGCGAGACGTCCGGCGACCGGCAGTACGTGCGCGAGGTGCGTGTCGACTGCGACGGTGACGCGGTACTGCTCCTCGTCGACCAGCACGGTGACGGCGCGTGCCACACGAAAGAGTGGTCGTGCTTCTTCCGCGTCCTCGCCAAGGGCCCCGGCGTGCCCGCAGCCGGGCCGGAGCCCGAGGGCGAAGCCACTTGACGGCACGGCCGGACGCGCCACCCGGCGCCGCGCTGCCCGTCCACCCCGACCCCGGACAGTTCTCGGCGCTCGCCCGCTCCGGCCAGCGGGTCGTGCCGGTATGGACCGCGGTGGTCGGGGACCAGCTGACGCCGGTGGGCGTGTTCACCGCGATGGTGGGCGACGCGCCCGGCTTCCTGCTCGAGTCGGTGGAGGGGGGAGAGCGGTGGGGCCGGTACTCGTTCGTCGGTCGACGCCCGCTCGCGACCCTGACCGCGCACGGCGCGCACGTGGACGCGCGGGGCCAGTTGGGGGTGCCGACGGACGGCGCCCCCGGCGTCCTGGCAGCGCTCGAGCGACTGCTCTCGGAGTGCAGCGCGCCCATCCTCCCGGACCTGCCGCCCCTCCAGTCCGGGGTCGTCGGGTACCTCGGCTACGACGTCGTCCGGGAGATCGAGCGGCTGCCGCACGTCCCCCACGACGACCTCGGCCAGCCGGACGCGGTGCTCGCGGTGATCGGGCAGCTCGCCGCCTTCGACCACTGGCTCCAGCGGGTCGTGCTCATCGACAACGTGCTGGTCGACGCGGCATGGTCGCAGCTGGAGACCGACGTCGCGTACGAGGCCGCGGCGGGCCGGCTCGCCGAGCTCGCGTCGGACTGCTTCGCCGGCGGTCCCGGCGGAGGTGCGGGTGCGCGCGCGGCCTCGCGCCCCGTCGCGATGCCGGAGCGTCCGGAGCCGGCGGCGGCGCGTCGCACGATGACGCCCGAAGTGTACCGGGACGCGGTCGCCGTCGCGAAGGAGCACATCGACGCGGGGGACATCTTCCAGGTGGTGCTCTCGCAGCGTTTCGACGTGCAGCTCCACGTCGACCCGTTCGAGGTGTACCGCGCGCTCCGGCTCCTGAACCCGAGCCCTTACCTCTACTTCCTGCGCTTCGACGAAGTCACCGTCGTGGGCTCCTCCCCCGAACCGATGGTCCGCCTCCGCGACGGGATCGTCACCTCGCGTCCGATCGCGGGCTCCCGCCCGCGCGGTGCGAGCGACGAGCAGGACCGTCTGCTCGCTGGACAGCTCGTCGAGGACCCCAAGGAGCTCGCCGAGCACGTGATGCTCGTGGACCTGGCCCGCAACGACGTGGGGCGGGTCGTCGAGTACGGCACGGAGCACGTTGAGGAGCTCATGACGGTCGAGCGCTACAGCCACATCATGCACCTCACCTCGCAGGTGTCCGGGCGTCTGCGCGCGGAGCTCGGCCCGGTCGACGTGCTGCGTGCCACGTTCCCCGCGGGGACGCTGTCGGGTGCGCCGAAGGTGCGGGCGATGGAGATCATCGACGATCTCGAGCCGACGAAGCGCGGCGTCTACGGCGGCGTCGTCGGCTACCTCGACTTCTCGGGGAACCTCGACACCGCGATCGCCATCCGCACGATGACCGTGGGACCCGACGGGCGCGCGTCGGTGCAGGCGGGTGCCGGGATCGTCGCGGACAGCGACCCCGTCGCCGAGGACGAGGAGTGCCGGCACAAGGCGGCGGCGCTGCTCGCGGCGGTGACCGCCGCCGGGGAGCTCGGGCAGGCGAGCCTGGTGGGGTCGTGAGGGTGGCGGGGTCGTGAGGGTGGCGGGGTCGTGAGGGTGGCGGCGCGATGAACGTCCCGGCGTCCCTCCTCGACGGGTACACCGCGCTGCGCAGGGGGGTGGGCGCGTACCGGCTGGCCGCAGACGTCGTCTCGGTGCGCGGCCCGGACGCGACCCCGTACCTCCAGGGGCAGCTGAGCCAGGACGTCGCGCCGTTGGACGTGGGCGGCTCGGCGTCGTCGCTCCTCCTCGAGCCCGACGGCAAGCTCACGGCGCTCGTCCGGGTCACCCGGACCGGGGACGACGCGTACGTCCTCGACACCGATGCGCGGTTCGGAAGCGTCGTCGCCGCTCGACTCTTGCGGTTCAAGCTGCGGACGAAGGTGGACATCGAGCCGGTGGGCTGGTCGTGCGTGGCGCTGCGCGGCGGGGAGGTGCCACCGGTCCCCGTCCGGACGGAGGCGCCGTTCGCGCCGGCGGTCGACTGGAACGGGACGAGGGGCGTGGACCTCCTCGGGCCCGACGCGGCGGCGGTCGGGGCGGAGGTGCCACCGGGCGCGGTGTGGTGCGGCCCGGACGCATGGGAGGCGCTCCGCGTCGAGGCGGGCATCCCCAAGATGGGCAGCGAGCTCGACACGCGCACGATCGCCGCCGAAGCGGGCCTGGTCGAGCGGACGGTGAGCTTCACGAAAGGCTGCTACACGGGCCAGGAGCTCGTGGCACGCCTCGACGCCCGGGGTAGCCGCGTCGCGAGGAGGCTGCGGGGGGTCGTCGCCGCAGACGCCGGGCCCGACGAGGCGGGGCTGCTCGTGGGGGCGTCGTTGTGGACGCCGGGGGGCGAGAAGGTGGTCGGCCGATGCACGTCGGCGTCGTGGTGCCCGGGGCTCGGGAAGGTCGGCGGCCTCGCGTACCTCCACCGCTCGGTGGAAGACCCCGCGGCGGCACTGGTCTGGGCCACCGACGAGAGCGCACCTCCCGAGGAGCGGCGTCCCGCCGAGGCACGGTCGCTGCCGTTGGTGGCGTAGAGGGAGGTGCGGCGCGCGACCTCGCCAGGCCGGGGACCGTTCGCGGCCCGGCACTACGCTTGCGCGGTGCCTGCGTACCTGCCCGAGATCGTCGCCGCGCACCGGCGCGTGGCCGCCGACGACCGCCGG
>JASHYA010000323.1 GCA_030043315.1 Acidimicrobiales bacterium | reverse complement strand
ACCACCCACTCCAACCCGACCTTCACCGTGCACGGCTCCGTCTTCTACTGCGTCTCGAACATGCCAGGGGCGGTACCCCACTCCTCCACCCACGCGCTCGCCAACGCGACGCTCCCCTACACGTTGGAGCTGGCCAACCGCGGCTGGCAGGAGGCTGTCCGCCTCGACCAGCCTCTCGCGGAGGGCGTCAACGTCGTCCACGGCCGGATCACCTGCGAGCCGGTTGCCGAAGCCCACGACCTCCCCTACACGCCGCTCGCGCAGGTGCTCTGAGGCAAGCGTCGCGGCAGCGCTCGACACCGGGGCCGGTGCCGGGGCCGGCGCCGGCGACTCGGAGCGAATCAAGGCTGCGACTCCGGCCCCGGCGAGGAGGACAAGCCCGGCAACGAGGAAGGCTCGGTCGTAGCCGGAGGTGAGGGCAGCCTGAACGGGGTGGACGCCGCCCACCCCCGAGCTGCGGGTGGCAGCGGAGGCGAGGGTGGCGAGCAGGGCGAGCCCTACGGCACCGCCGACCTGGCGCGAGGTGTTGATCAGACCGGAGGCGAGACCTGCTTCCTTCGGTGGGACCCCAGCCGTGGCGACCAGGGTCATGGGCACGAAGGTGATGCCGATGCCGAGCCCGAAGAGCATCAGCGGAACCAGCATGTGGGTCCAGTAGTCGCCTCCGTAGGGGAGCGACGACATCCACAACAGCCCGGCGGCGGCGATGGCCGGACCGACCATGAGTTGGCGCCTGGCACCGAGCCTGGTCACGACCCTGGGGGCGGCGAGCGCGCCGGCGAGGGTCATCAACCCTGCTGGCATGATCGCCAGGCCCGTGCGGAGCGGGCTGAAGCTCATGGCCTCTTGGAGGTAGAGCGAGACGAAGAAATACATGCCGAACAACGCGGCGCCGACGGCCATGGCGATGCCGTTCGCAGCGCACAGCGCCCGGCGCCGGAAGAACCTGAGTGGGACGAGCGGGTTGGCGGCGACACGGGCCTCGATCACGAGCGCAGCGGCGAGAAAGGCAACTCCCCCGACGAGCGCCACCACCGTCTGGGCGGACGCCCACGGGTGGGTGTCGGTGCCGACGATCCCGTAGACGAAGAGGGCGAGACCGGCCGTGATCATGAACGCTCCCCCGACATCGAGCCGGTTCCGGGCCTCGGCACCCTGCGCCTCGTGACCCTGCGCCCCGGAGAGGATCCTCGGGGCACTCATAAGCATGGCCAACCCGATCGGGACGTTGACGAAGAGCACCCATCGCCAGTCGAGCAGGTCGGTGAGCACGCCACCGGCGAGCACGCCGGCCGCCGCGCCACTTGCCGCGGTAGCCGACCAGATGCCCATGGCTCGGCGCCGCTCGTTGATGCCGGTGAAGGTGGAGGTGAGGAGGCTGAGCGACGTCGGGGCGAGGACGGCACCGCCGAGACCCTGCGCTGCTCTCGCGCCGATCAACCAGGCCCCGGTCTGTGCGAGACCACCGGTCAGGCTTGCAGCGGTGAAGAGGAACAGACCGGCGAGGAACACCCGGCGCCGACCGATGAAGTCGGCGACGCGGCCACCGAGCATCAAGAACCCGGCAAAGGTCAGGGTGTAGGCGTTCACCACCCATTGCTGGTCGGTGATGCTGAGGCCGAGATCGTGGCGCATCTGCGGCAGCGCGACGTTCACAATCGTGACGTCGAGCACCACCATGAACTGGGCAACGGCGCACAGGGTCAACACTCCCCAGCGGGAGCCGGAAAGGTTTCTGGCGGTAGGCAGGGACATCACGGACGGTGCTCCAGGAATCGACGGGCCATCTCGTTCTCCTCGATAGAACGGTACAGTGCTGTTCTCTATATTACCCGTCTTAGAACCAGAACGCAACAGGCCTGTTCTGATATAATGGAGCCATGACGACGACGAACCCGATGACGATCGAGCGCTCGGCGGGCCGCAAGCGCGACCCCCACACCGATGTCGCCGCCATCGAGGCCGTCCTCGACCTGGTCAGCGAAGGAGCGACCCTCTCCGGTCTGTCACTCGTCGCAATTGCGGAGCACGCAGGCGTCTCTCGCAATTCCCTCTACCGGCGGTGGAAGACCAAGGACGACCTGTACCTGGATGTCCTCGACGCCGTCAACCGGCCCCTCCCTGATTCCGAGAGCGCCACCGCGCGTGAGGACCTCGTCGCTCACCTGGCCACCCTCGTCGAGCGCACCCTGGACCGCCGGGCGAGCAGCATGCTTCGAGCCTTGCAAGCGGAGGCTTCGGCCTTCCCGGAGCTGCACCGTCGCTACTTCGCCGAGGTCGTCGCGCCGCGCCGGGACGTCCTGTACAGGATCGTTCGACGAGGCATCGCCGACGGCGAGATCCGACCGGACGTCGACATCCCCTTGGTCGTCGAGGTGCTCGTCGGTCCCCTCCTCGCCCGCATGGGATCGGGCGCCATCGAAGGTCTCGACCCCCGGACGACCAGCCATCGCATCGTGGAGCTCGTCTACGCGGGCATCCAGGCAGCTGAGCCCAGCTAAGCCAAGTCCAACCCAGCCGGGCCCAGCTGAGCCCCGCGACTCACCCTCGAGAGTCGTAACGGCTGCCCGCGACCCAGAACCGCCACTCCAGCTCGGTCGCACGGCTGATCCCGACCCGCGGTCCGCGTGCGAGCGCGGCGCCGGACGGCGGCGGCACCCCGTCGTCGACGAGGCGAACCGGCGACCACGGCGAGAGGAGGTCCACGCCGTCGTGGTCCTTGCCGATGCCGAGCGCGCACGTAAGGTTGGCGGGCCCTCTGCACAGGTCGCGCTCTGGTGGTGGCGTCCCTGCCCGGCGGCGCACGGCCCTCGCCTTCTCCATCTCCTCGACCCCGGCCACCGGCTCGAGCGCGCGCAGGAGCACGGCGCCGGCGACGCCCTCTTCCCCGCAGACGACGTTGGCGCACCAGTGCATGCCGTAGGAGAAGTAGACGTACAGCAACCCGGCGCGGCCGAACATCGTCGCGTTGCGCGCGGTGCGGCCGCGGAAGGCGTGCGACGCCGGGTCGCGCTCGCCGTAGTACGCCTCGACTCCTCCACCCACGCGCAACGCTCCCCTACACGTTGGATCTCGCCAACCGCGGCTGGCAGGACGCTGTCCGGCTCGACGAGCCGCTCGCCAGGGCGTCAACGTCGTCCGCGAAGAGATCACCTGCGAGCC
>JASHYA010000322.1 GCA_030043315.1 Acidimicrobiales bacterium | reverse complement strand
CGCGGCGAGTGGCGTAGTTCTGGGGAGCGGCACGGTTTCGGCCGCGCCCAGAGCCGCGACCGGTGGCGTCGCGAGCTACGCCCTCGAAGTCGGCGAGGAGTTCTCATGGATGCTGCCGCTGGAGAACCAGGTGAACTACCAGGTGTACGACGGCATGGTGGAAGACGGCATGTGGCTACCCCTCTACGCAGCCGGGAACGGCTCTAGCACCGGGATCGACTTCAGCCGCTCCGTCGGGGAGAAGCCCGTCTATTCGAACGGGGACAAGACCGTGACCGTGACGATGAAAAAGGGCTTCACGTGGTCCACAGGCGCGCCGGTGACCTCGACTGACGTCAAATTCTTCTTCAACCTCGTGTCGGCTGGAAAACACACATTGGGTGAGTACATCCCTGGAGAGTTGCCGGACGACATCACGAGCGTCGACTACCCGAGCCCCCATGAGTTCACCCTCCATCTCAACCATGCTTACAGCCCGACATGGTTCACCGATAACCAGCTGACGTGGATCATTCCCCTTCCGGCACAGTCATGGAACAAGACGTGCAGCGCGTGTTCTGTCGGCGGCGCGGCCACAACTCCCACGGGCGCGAAGGCGGTGTTCGACTTCCTCTTCGACCAGTCAAAGAATCTCCAGACCTACGCCACCAACCCGTTGTGGAAGACCGTCGATGGCCCGTGGATGATCAGCTCTTACAACGCGGTCACCCACGACGCCTCCTTCGTGGTGAACAGCAAGTACACGGGTCCAGTGAAGCCCCGATTGGCCGGCTACAAGATCTACTCGTACACAACAGCCACGGCAGAGATCGATGCCTTGCGCTCGGGGATCCTCTCGTTCGGCTACATCCCTCAGAGCCAGCTCGGCCAAGCCTCGTACTTCAAGAGTCATGGGTTCACTATCAAGGACTGGCACACCTTCTACAACGAGGCCATGGAGCTGGGCTACACGAGCAAGACATTCGGGCCTCTCGTGAAGCAGCTGTACATCCGCCAAGCGCTCCAGCACCTCGTGAACGAGAAGCTGTACATCACACGCACGCTTCACGGCTATGGCCTCCCCGACTACGGTCCGGTGTCCGACTACCCGGGGTCGCCGTACGTCGCCCCCGCGATACAGAAGGACCCGTATCCCTACGACCCCACGGCGGCCTCGAGACTCCTCTCCGGGCACGGATGGACGAAGGGGCCCGACGGCATCGACGTCTGCAAGCATCCCGGAGACGGGCCCGGCGAATGCGGTCCTGGGATCTCCAAGGGGAAGAAGCTGAGCCTGCAGTTCCTGTACGAGACAGGCACAACAAGCTTCTTCGCCCAGGTCTTGGCCTTCAAGACGATCGCCAAGACCGTGGGGGTCGGAATCACGCTGGATGGGCAGCCGCTGACGACGATGTACACGATCGCCGGAGTCTGTCCGTCGGCCCCGCCGTGCAACTACGGGCTCGCTGGCTACGCGGGTTATCTCTGGCCGTACAGTGAGAACACAGTCCTGCCGACCGGCAAGAACGAGTTCGGGGAGGGCAACTTCTGGGCGGGCGGCTACTCCAGCGCGAAAGCACAGGCGCTGATCGACGCCGCCGACGAACACGGGGGGCTCAAGGCGCTCTACGCCGACGAGAAGTACCTCTCGACGCAGGTGGCCTCTCTGTGGTGGCCGCTCGAGGACGAGGTGGCCGTGGTCAAGGACACCTTGAAAGGCTGGCAGCACCTCAGCCCGTACGGCACAATCTTCCCATCGACCTGGTACTTCTCCAGCTAGTGGCGATCAATCTTCTATGCGGCTGACGCCCGCCGAAAGAGACCGGCTGCTCGTGTTCACCGCTGCCGAGCTGGCGAGGGCGAGGCGGTCGCGGGGCCTTCGACTGAACGCCCCCGAGGCGACCGCACTGATCGCTGACACGGTGGCCGAAGCGGCAAGGGACGGCCTTCGCCTCGCCGATGCGATCGAGCGAGGACGAACGGTGCTCGGACCTGACGACGTGCTCGACGGTGTGGTCGACCTCGTCGACGAGGTCTGCATCGAGGCAACCTTCGACGACGGGACGCGTCTGGCCGTGGTGAGCGACCCGTTCGCGCTCGGAGACGACGGCCGTCCGTCCGGATCAACCCGCTTGGCGCCGGGGAAGATCGTCGAGGCACCTGCGCAATTTGCGCGCCGCGTCGACGCGATCGTCGAGGTCACCAACGAGAGCAGCGTCCCCATCAGTGTCTCCAGCCACTTCCACTTCTTCGAGTCCAACCCGCGACTCCGCTTCTCGCGGGCGGCAGCCTACGGTCGTCATCTGGCCGTGGACGCGGGAACCGCCGTCCGCTTCGATCCAGGCACCACGGTCACCGTCGAGCTCGCCGATATCCGGGGGGCGAGAGTGGTCGTGGGGTTCGCCGGCCTCGTCGACGGTCCGCTCGACGCCCCGGGGACGAAAGAGGCGGCGCTCGAGACGGCCCGCCGCTGCGGCTATCTGGACAGCGACGGGTGAGCCCTCCCCGCTACGCCGTCTACGGCCCAACGGCCGGCGACCTGGTCCACCTGGGTGACACCGGACTCATGCTGAGGGTGGAGTCGGACGCAGAGACCCGTGGGGACGAGTTCATCGTCGGGTTCGCCAAGACCGCCCGAGATGGCATCCATCTCAAGGCCGCCTCGGTGGCGGACACCTGCGACCTCGTCATCTCGGGCGTCGTGCTGCTCGACCCGGTACTCGGATGTCACAAGGTGAGCATCGGCGTGCGCAACGGCCGGATCGCAGGACTGGGGCGCGCCGGCAACCCGGACACGGTGGACGACGTCGACGTCGTGGTGGGGACGGGTACGACGATCGTGTCAGGAACCGGACTGGTCGCCACTCCAGGCGGAATCGACACCCACGTCCATCTCTTGTCACCGAGGGTGATGGAAGCCTCGCTGGCCTCGGGCGTCACCACGATCATCGGTCAGGAATTCGGACCGGTGTGGGGAGTGGGCGTGAACTCACCATGGGCGCTCTCGCACGCCTTCTCCGCCTTCGACGCCTGGCCAGTGAACATCGGCTTCCTCGCGCGTGGGTCATCGTCGCACCCTGGTCCGTTGGTGGAGGCGCTCGAAGAGGGCGGCGCCTGCGGGTTCAAGGTCCACGAAGACCTCGGCGCGAGCCGGCGATCAATCGACACCGCGCTCCGGGTCGCAGAGGAGCACGACGTCCAGGTCGCCCTGCATTCGGACGGGATGAACGAGGGAATGAGCGTGAGCGACACGATCGCGACGCTGGAGAGCCGGACCGTCCATGTCTTTCACGTCGAAGGATGTGGCGGGGGCCATGCGCCGGACGTCCTGCGGATGGCCGGGCTCCCCAACGTGATCGCGTCATCCACGAACCCGACGCTCCCCTTCGCAAGGGACGCGCTCGCGGAGGCGTTCGACATGATTTGCGCGGCCCACGGCCTCCACAAGGATGTCGACTCGGACGTCCGCATCGCCAGAGACCGAATCCGTGCATCGACGATGGGCGCAGAGGACGTGCTCCACGACCTAGGGGTGATCGCGATCACGTCATCCGACGCACAAGGGATGGGACGGGCCGGGGAGACGTTCCGGCGCACCTTTGCGGTCGCGGCGAAGATGCGTGGTGAGAGGGGACCGATTTCCAATACCGAAACCGACGACAACGAGCGCATCCTCCGTTACCTTGCCAAGCTGACCATCAATCCGGCGATCGCGCACGGTCTGAGCCACGAGGTCGGATCGCTCGAGGTGGGGAAGCTCGCGGACGTGGTTCTCTGGGATCCGCGGTACTTCGCCGCAAAGCCGTCACTCGTCTTGAAGGCCGGATTCCCGGCATGGGGCGTGACCGGGGATCCCAACGCGAGCATCGAATCCTCCCAGCCGCTCGTGGTGGGACCCCAATTCGGTGGGATGGGTGCCACCGCCGCCGAACTATCTGTGGCGTTCGTCGCCAAAACGGGGACCGACGGCCCGCTCGGGAGGGTGCCGACGAGGCGGCGCCGAGTGCCGGTGGCAGGTTGTCGCGGCATCGGTCCCGCGTCCATGTGTCGGAACGGGGCAATGGGCACGGTCGAGGTCGACGCGGTCTCGAACGAGGTCAGGCTCGATGGTGAGCTCCTGTCCTCGGCGCCCGTCGACCAGGTGTGTCTCTCGAGGCTCTACTTCTTGTGAGCGACTTCTTGTGAGCGGGCGCGAGGCAGGCCGATCTTGCTATGGCCTCGCGAGCATGCCGACGGGCATCTGCTGGGTGATGCAGTGGGGACCGCCGCCACCGTAGGAGAGCGTCGTACCAGGGACGCCAACGACCTCGCGATCGGGGAACGCCTCTTTCAAACGCTCGAGTGCCGGTCCATCCGATGGGCCGCCAGCCACCGGTGCGACGACCGCGCCGTTGGCCAGGTAGCAGTTCAGGTAGGGGACCTCGACGTCATGAGCGCCGACCGATCCGCGGCCCACCACCTGGAAGGAGCACACCTCGAATGCCCGGGCTCGCGCGTCGCGAGCCGCTGCCAACCTCGCCCGGTTCTCCTGAGCGGATTCGAAGTTGGGGTGACCGGGATCTTTTGGGGTGAGGAGGAGGATCGCCCCCGGCCGGATGTACTGGGCGACGCCATCGACGTGCCCATCGGTGTCTCGGTCCGGCGCCGCAACGAGCCAGACGACGCGATCGACCCCCAGATAGTCGCGGGCGACCCCCTCGAACTGCTCCCTCGTCGCGCCGGGGTTCCGCTGAGGATCGAGAATTGGCCCTTCGGTCGTCACGAGCGTCCCTTCCCCATCCACGAAGAAGGCTCCTCCTTCGAGCACGAACGGAGCTTCGTACCTCCTGACGGCGAGCAGGTCCGAGAGGGCCCGGGTGAGGCCGGCGTCGCGTTCGTAGGGGTGGTACTTGCCGCCCCAGGCGTTGAAGCCGAAGTCAACGACCGCCACCTCGCCTCCGGCGTTCATCACGAAGATCGGTCCGCAGTCCCGGGTCCAGGAGTCGTCGATCTGGATCTCGACGCAGGAGACGTCGCGTCCGCAGCGGTTGCTGACGTCCCGAGCGTCGCCGGGACGGCAGATCATCACGACCGGCTCGAACGTAGCGATCGTCCGTGCGACGCTCGCATAGTCCGCCTTCGCCTGCTCGAAGAGCTCGCCCCACAGACGCCGTCGGGTCGGCCAGGCCATGAAGCAGCACTGGTGGGGGTGCCACTCGGGCGGCATCCGAAAGCCGTCGTGACGTGGCGTGTCGCCGGGCGCCATGTCTCGAACGCTATTCTAAAACTAGTGCGCCGGAGAACGACCCTGCTCGCGGAGGAGCCCAACGAGCAAACCGTCGAGTCTCCGCGTCTCGGGTGACGCCGATGGCGATCCCGTTCGCGCCCCTCACGCATCGATCCCGGGTCGGGTGACGGTGGACCCGTCCCCGCGCACGCTCGTGATCGTCAACGCAGCCGTCTTCACCGCGAACCCGAGGGAGCCGTGGGCGCAAGCCGTTGCCGTGAGTGGCAACGTGATCTCGGCGATCGGAACGAACGACGAGGTGTCGGGGACGCGATCCGAGGCCGAGGTGATCGACGTCGGCGGACGGCCTGTGGTCCCAGGGTTCATCGACGCGCACAACCACTTTCTCGCGACCGGTGAGTCCATGACGAGCCTGGACGTCCGTTTTCCGAAGGTGCGCACCGTAGCCGAGCTCGCCGGTGCGGTCGCGGGGGAGGCGGCCGCCAAGGGGCCGGGCAACCAAGTCCGGGCCCACGGATACGACGATGCGAAGTACGAGCGGCCACCCACCCGCTGGGATCTCGACGCCGTGGCTCCGCGCAGTCCCGTTCTCGTCGGGCACGTGTCGGGTCATAGCGTCCTCGCGAGCAGTGTTGCGATGGAGAGAGCCGGGGTGGGGGAGGAGACTCGAGACCCACCTGGCGGCGCGCTCGACCGGAGCCCAGATGGACGGCTCACCGGGGTGTTCCGTGATGCTGCCATGGGTCTGGTGCAGCCCACGGCGGTCGAGATCGGTCACCACGGCCCGAACTTCCACGTCGTGGCAGATCCCGCAGAGCTGGCTGCGGCGATTGAGATCGCGGGGACTGCGTTCCTCCGGGCCGGCTTGACCACTGTCTGCGACGCGCAGGTGACGAGCCGTGAGCTGCACGCCTACCGCGACGCCAGACGCGACGACCGCCTCCCCGTACGAACCGTGTGCATGCCTCTGTCCAGCCAGCTCCCCGAGTACGAGGCACTCGGGTTGGCGGGGCCATTCGGGGACGAGTGGCTGTCGATCGGCCCGATGAAGTTCTACTGCGACGGAAGCCTGATCGGCGGCACCGCAGCCTTCAGCACTCCCTACGGCTCACACGGCGAGTTCTCGGGACTCCTCTTCTGGGAGCCTGATGAGCTCTCCGCCGCGATCGAACGGGCGCACAACGACGGGTGGCAGATCGGGGTGCACGCGCAGGGCGATCGGGCGATCGGGATCGTTCTCGATGCCTTCGAGCGCGCGCGGAAGCTGCGTCCGGTCGACGATCCGCGGTTCCGTATCGAGCACGCCGGGTTCCCGACCGACGGACAGCTCCGCCAGATGAGTGGGCTAGGAGTGATCATGGTCGTCCAGCCCAGCTACCTGCGCGACAGCGGTGACGACTTCCTCCAGCGCCTATCCGAACGCGCGCACCGGTTGCAGCCCCTTCGTGCTGCGCTCGACCACGGTGTCCGGGTCGTGCTGAGCAGTGATTCGGACGTGGCGTCCTACCGCCCGCTGGATACGATCGCCGAAGCCGTTCAGCGGGAGACGCTGTCTGGCGCTCCGATCGGACCTGCCGAGGCGCTGACGGTTTCCGAGGCCGTTCGTTTCCACACCATCGAGGCTGCTGTCGCCCTGAACGCCGAACATCGGCTCGGTTCGATCGAAGTCGGCAAGCTCGCGGATCTCGTCGTCGTCGGGGGCCCCCTCTTCGATTGTCCGGCCGACGAGATCAGGGACCTACCGGTTGACATCACCGTCGTCGGAGGTCGCGTTGTCCACCGCACGATCTGACCGCTCGCGCCATAGAGCGGAACTGACGACTGCCGGAGCGACCGCTTCGCGCACGCCGACGAGCCCTGAACGGGAGAGGAACCGCTCGCGGCGCCGTGTGAGCGTGCTCGAGGCCGCCCTCGCAGTCATCGCGGAAAGAGGCCTCGACGAGACCCGCATGGTGGACATCGGTGAGCGGGCGGGCATGAGTGCAGGTCACGTCATGTACTACTTCCCGACGAAAGCGGACCTCTTGATGCAAGCGTTGAAATGGAGTGAGGATCGCTTCATGGTGGAGGCCGCGCACTCGCTCGAGAAGGTGTCCTCCCCCCGGGAGCGGTTGTGGCGTCTGGTCGAACTCTCGGTCCCGTCGCCGGGGGTCGATCCCGCATGGATCCTCTGGTTGGAGACGTGGGCGCGGGCTCCCCACGATCCCGCCGTCGCGGAGTTCCAGCGCCGGATCGAGGATCGCTGGCTCTCGCTTCTGGCTGCCGTGGTGAGGGAGGGCCAGGCGTCCGGTGAGTTCACGGACGTCGACGCCGAGCGGTTCGTCCTCTCCCTTTCTGCCCTCATCGACGGCCTGTCCATTCGGCAGATGGGCGGGGGAGATGGGTTGAGCCGGGAGGAGCTCCTGGACATCTGCCGAGGCGAAATCGAACGCAGGCTCACGTCTCCTGCGCCGCGAGCACCGCGTGGCGACCCGAACCCTCGACCGTCCCGATAGGACCCTGCTTCGCAGCCACGCGACGGCTTGAGGCCGCGTTCACCGACCACCGTGCGGATTCGGGCGTAGATTGCCGCCGTGGCCATCGGTCCCCTTCCTGCTCGGAGCAGTCGACCGGGGGGCGCACGATTGTGAAATTCGGGGTCACGATGTTCCCGACGGACGACGCGATCGCGCCGGCCGACCTCGGCCGGGAGGCGGAGGCGCGTGGCTACGAGTCACTCTTCTTCCCCGAGCACTCGCACATCCCCGTCAGCCGGCTCAGCCCATGGCCCGGCGGCGCCGACCTCCCCGAGGAGTACAAGCACACCCACGACCCGTTCGTGGCGCTGAGCCAGGTCGCCGCGGTGACCGAGCGGTTGCGCATCGGCACCGGGGTCTGCCTCGTCGTCCAGCGCGACCCGATCACGACGGCGAAGGAGGTCGCAAGCCTCGACCGCCTGAGCGGCGGCCGGTTCCTCTTCGGGATCGGCGCCGGCTGGAACCGCGAGGAGATGGCGGACCACGGCACCGATCCGCGGACGCGCATGGCGCTCCTCTCCGAGCGCGTCGAGGCCATGAAGGCGATCTGGACGCAGGACGAGGCCTCGTACCACGGCAAGTTCGTCGACTTCGGTCCCATGTGGAGCTGGCCGAAGCCGGTGCAGCGGCCGCATCCGCCCGTCCTCGTCGGCGGGAGCGGGCCGAACGTGTTCGACCGCGTCCTCGCCGTCGGCGACGAGTGGATGCCGATCCGGATGCCCGACCCGAAGGAGGTTGCCCGTCAGGTCGCGCAGCTCCAGGCGCGAGCGCGCGACGCGGGTCGAGGGCCGGTGCCGGTGACGTTGTTCGCCGCGTCGAGGGATCCCGCCACGCTCGAGGCGCTCGTCGAGTGCGGCGTGACGCGGGCCGTGCTGCCGCTGCGACCCGTGTCGCGAGACGAGCTGCTGCCGACTCTCGACCGCGACGTCGGGCTCCTCGAGCGCTTCGCCTCCTGAGCCGGCCGTGGGCTGGCCGGACGGTGAATCCGAGGCGCGCCGGAGGTTCGCCGCGGCGAGGGTCGCGAGGCTTGCGACGGTCACGCCGCAGGGCGCGCCCCACCTCGTGCCGGTGACGTTCGTCCTCGACGGGGACACGGTGTGGTGGGCGGTCGACGACAAGCCCAAGCGCACCCGTGCCTTGGCGCGTCTCGACAACATCTCCGCGGAGCCGCGCGTGAGCCTCCTCGTCGATCACTACGACGACGACTGGGAGGCTCTGTGGTGGGTCAGAGCCGACGGCGTCGCATCGGCGACCGCCGAGGGACCCGAGGCCGAGCGAGCCGTTCTCCTGCTGGCCGAGCGCTACGAGCCCTACCGACTGCAGCCCCCCGAGGGGCCGGTCGTGCGCGTCCAGGTTCGGCGCTGGCGATGGTGGTCAGGGGCCAGTTCACCTTCATCGTCGTGAGCCAGTTCCTGGTGTTGCCGAAACCATCGTTCCCCGTCCAATGGCCGGGCGGCATCGCCCCTCTTCGAAGCGTCCCGGGTTCGTGGGGCCTACCATGACGGACCGCTGAACAAGCAGCCTCACTCATTCGGCGTCTGTCAGTGCCTCACGGCGACTTGCTCACCCAGAAGGGTGCTCGACGGACAAGGAGGATCAAGGAGGATCAAGTGGACGCGTCCGAATTCGCAGCTGCCGCGCGCAGCGAGAAGGAAGTACGGGTCGTCGTGCCCGGAAGCGTTCTCGGTGTGCGTACGCCCATTTGGATCGTGAACGTTTCCGGCGACGCATATGTCCGCTCGTACAAGGCTGCAAGGGGTCGCTGGTACCAGAGCGTGCTCAGCGCTGGCCGCTTCGTGCTCGAAATCGCTGGAAGCGACGTTCTCGTCGAGGCGGAGCGAGTGAGCGAGCCAGGCCTGATTCGCGAGGTGAGCGATGCCTACTCGAAGAAGTACGCAGGAGAGCCCGAGACGCCCGACATGCTGACCGACGCAGTGGCGGCAACCACTCTGCGTCTCGGGCCAGCCTGAGTCCGCGCGACCGACGGCATCCAGCGCGCAGGTCTTTTCCAGGCGCCTGCGAGTTGGAGCCTCGGCCAAGGAGAGTGGCGGGTGTCGGAGTCGCAAGGGCGAGATCGGACCGGCCGTCGACGAACGACTTCTGTGATCCTGCTCGAGCTCACGAGAAGCTCGACCGCCCGGGGGGTGAGCGCCCGATCGCGCCCGGGCCTTGTCCGTTCGACCTGTTGCGACGGTGGTGGCGGTCACCTACAGTCAACATCGTTCACTGCGAGCGAACACGGTCAGCTCACGAGAAGGTCGGGGGGGAGCCTCATGGCCAGGGACGCGAAGTACGACGTGCTGTTCGAACCGGTCAAGATCGGACCGAAGACGCTGAGGAACCGCTTCTACCAGGTTCCTCACTGCATCGGAGCGGGTTCGGAGAAGCCCGGGATGCAGGCGTACCACCGCGGCATAAAGGCAGAGGGCGGCTGGGCTGCCTGCTGCACCGAGTACTGCTCGATCAGCCCCGAGTCCGACGACACGATGCGCGTCTCCGCCCGCATCTGGGACGACGGAGACATCCAGAACCTCTCGGTGATGTGTCAACGTCTCCATCAGTTCGGTGCCCTCGCTGGGATCGAGCTCTGGTACGGCGGGCCCCATGCCCCTTGCCACGAGTCGCGTGACACGCCGCGCGGCCCATCTCAGATCGCCTCGGAGTTCGAGGCGAACATCTATCCCCGGTACGCCGACAAGGACGACATCAAGCTCCTGCAGCAGTACTACGTCGACGCCGCCATCCGCGCCCGCGAAGCCGGCTTCGACATCATCTACGTATACGGGGCGCACAGCTACCTACCTCTGCAGTTCCTCTCCCCGTGGTCGAACAAGAGGACCGACGAGTACGGCGGTTCGTTCGAGAACCGGGCGCGGTTCTGGCGGGAGAGCCTCGAGAAGGTGCGCGAGGCTGTCGGCGACGACTGCGCCATCGCCTCCCGGTTCGCCGTCGACTCGCTCTATGGCCCTGCGGGAGTCGAGCTCGAGAAGGATGGCATCCGATTCGTCGAGTACTGCGACGACCTTGTCGATCTGTGGGACTTCACCGTTGGCGACATCGCAGAGTGGGGACAGAACGCCGGCCCGAGCCGTTTCTTCGAGGAGAACCATGAGAAGCCGTACTCCGGCGTCATAAAGCCGGGTAACCACACGAATAAGCCCGTGGTCGGTGTCGGCCGGGTCACGAGCCCCGACACGATGATTGCGATCATCAACTCCGGTCAATTCGACCTGATCGGAGCCGCTCGTCCTTCCATTTCTGATCCCTTCCTCCCGAAGAAGATCGAGGAGGGTCGTCTCGACGACATCCGCGAATGCATCGGCTGCAACCAGTGCATCTCGCGATGGGAGATAGGTGGTCCGCCGATGGTGTGCACGCAGAACGCCACCGCTGGCGAGGAGTACCGCCGCGGATGGCACCCCGAGCGTTTCCATCGGGCGAAGAATGCCGACAAGAGCGTCCTCGTCGTTGGTGCGGGTCCCGCAGGGATGGAGTGCGCACAGATCCTCGGAAAGCGTGAGATGTCGGCAGTCCACCTGATCGAGGCGCTACCCGACATCGGCGGCAACGTCAACTGGGTCTCCACCCTTGGGTTTTCCGATGGGCACCCGAACATCTTCCGCGGAACTGCGCGTGGTCTAGGAGACTGGAAGCGGGTCGTCAACTACCGGCAGATCCAGCTCGACAAGCTGCGCAACGTTGAGGTGCACACGAACAGCCGGCTCGATGCCGCCCAGGCGCGCGAGTACGGAGCCGAGATCATCGTCGTCGCCACCGGCTGCTACTGGGCGACGGACGGTCTCAACTCCGCGACGCACGACACGATCCCTGGCGTCGACGCCGTGGGCCAGGAGTGGCAGCTCACTCCCGAGGATGTGGCCCTCGATCGAAAGCCGATCGGCCGACGCGTGCTCGTCCTCGATAACGAGGCCTACTTCATGGGCGTAACCCTCGCCCAGAAGCTCGCTGGCGAGGGGCACGAGGTCTACCTCCTCACCCACCGCGGCGACATCGCCAAGTACATGGAGTACACGCTCGAGGCCCCGATGATGCACCGCGAGCTCCATCGCCTGCATGTCCACCTCCACCCCGAGACGATGATCGAGCGAGTCGAACCCGGAGTCGTGCACGCCTACAACGTCTGGGACCCGACGGCCAAGGAGCGCTTCGAGGTCGATACCCTCGTCTTGTGCACGGCGCGCGTTTCGGACGATGCCCTCTTCCGGGAACTGAAGGACGACCCGGCTGCCCTCGAAGCGAACGAGGTAGAGGCCGTTTACATCATCGGGGACGCGAGCGCCCCTCGGATGATGGTCGACTGCATCTTCGACGGCCACCGCCTCGCCCGCGAAATCGACAGCCCGAACCCGGCGCTCCCGCTGCCGTTCATCCGCGAGCGCCGCTTGTGGGGACTGGTCGACAACAAGGTCTACGATGCCGTGCTCGCCAGCTCGGACCTGCAGCCGATGGGAGCGTAGCGAGCGTCCAGCATGTTTCGGCCCTAGGGGTGGGCAGGGCACGGTCGTTCCGGTGACGCTCGAGGGATGAACGAACCGTCGAGAGCGAGGTGGAGATGCTCGAGAAGGTGCTGGTGGCGGTGGATCGCTCCGACCACTCCGAGAAGACCTTGTCGGCGGCGCGGGAACTCGCAGAGAAGGCGGGAAGCGAGATTCGCGTGCTGCACGTGCAGGAGCTCGGTTGGGGCGCGCGGATCGGAGAAGTCCCGCTCGAGGAGCACGACGAAGCGAAGCAGATCGTCCACGACGCCTTGACGGCGCTCGAGCAGGACGGGATCAGCGCGACGGGCGTCCTGCGCTCCGCACTCACGCACCGGATCGCAGGCGAGATCGCGGCCGAGGCGCAGGAGTCCGGCTGCACCGTTGTCGTGATGGGCTTTCGCGGTGCGTCCGGGCACGACGGCGGGCTCATCGGGAGCACCGCCAACAGAGTCATTCACTCCACCGACATCCCGGTGTTCGTCGTCACTTGACGCCTGCGCGAGCGGCCTCAGTCCGGCGCGACCTTCGTCCCGGCGAGGGCAGTTGCCGAGTCTGTCGGCGCGCCGATCGACTCGAGGACGAGCTCGCTCAGCTCACGCAGCTCGATCTCGCCGTCGTGGCCCGAGGTCTTGATGGCGTCCGAGTACATCGTGACGTCTTTCGGACAGGCCACCACGAAATAGTCGAGGCGACCGAGCGACGTCGCTTCGTCGATCCGCTGCTCGCTCGCGCGGCGTGAACCCTCCGGCCGCTGCTCCTTCATCCAGATGCGGCCGCCGCCTGCCCCGCAGCACAGGGAATTGTCGCGGTTGCGCGGCATCTCGACGAGCTCGACGCCGATCGCTTCGAGCACGCGCCTCGGCGCGTCGTAGACCTCGTTGTAACGCCCGAGCATGCACGGGTCGTGGTAGGTCACCCGGTAGCCGAGAGGGCGTAGCTCGAGCCGGCCCGCTTCGATGAGCTCGAGGAGCAGCTCGCTGTGGTGGAGCACGGTCCAGCTGCCGCCGAAGCCCGGGTACTCGTTCTTCAACGTATGAAAGGTGTGCGGGTCGGTCGAGAAGATCCTCTCGAACTCGCAGCCCGAGATCGCCTCGATGTTCGCCTCGGCGAGGGAGGAGTAGAGGCCCTCTTCACCGGCGCGGCGAACGTCACAGCCGGCGGTCCTCTCGGCTTCGTACAACATGGCGAAGTCGGCGCCGGCTCTGCGGAGCACCTCGGCGAGGGCACGCGAATTGCGCTGGTTGCGCGGGTCGAAGCTGGCGTAGTCGCCGACGAACCAGAGCAGCTCGGCCGCCTCCTTCCGAGCATCCTTCACTGCGAACTGGAGCCCTTCCGTCCACTTGGGACGCCTTCGTTTTGGCTCGCCGAACGAGTTCCCCGTCGAGGAGATGGTCTCGAACGTTCTTTGCAGCATCGGGTCCATCTCGCCGCGCTCGACGAGCTGGCGGCGGAACTGGTTGATGATCGGGACGTGCTCGATACCGACCGGGCAGATCTCGACACAGGCCATGCACTGCGTGCAGGACCATACCGACGCAGTCCTGATCGGGTCGCCGAGGACGTCGAGCCCCTCCGGCCACCCGTCGGGGCGGATGCCGAGCGCGGCGTGTGCACCCAGCGTGGTCTCGGCCGCTTCGCGCAGGTCCAAGATGAGATCCCTGGGCGAGAGCGGAAGGCCGGCGGCAGCAGCCGGGCAGGCCTCGGTGCACTTGCCGCACTTCGTGCAGGCGTCGAGCGATAATAGGTGGCGCCAAGAAAGGTCGTCGAGATTGCGGTAGCCGACGTCCTCCGGGGCGGCGTCGGCTGCAATGGTGGAGAGCCGTTTGCCGGCGGCCGGGTCACGCACCGCGACGTTGGCGGGGCTTGCGATCATGTGGACCGCCTTCGTGAAGGGGATTGACGCCACGAAGGTGAGGGCGAGCACCGCGTGCACCCACCACGTCACGTGGTGGGCGAGCGCAGCAGAGCTGCCGGTTAGGCCCATCGCCCTGAACCACTTCATGAGCACCCACCCGACCGGTGACCACGCCGCGAAGTGCTGGGGCGTCGAAGCGAGGAAGAAGCCCTCGAGAAGAAACCCCGTGACGCCCAGGGAGAACAGCGTCGAGAGGAAGACCCAGTCCCCGACCCGGTAGAGGCTGCGGTCGTACTCACCCGCGCGGCGGTCCGGGCGCGCGTAGCCGAGGCGCCGCGGCCTGCGCACCGCACGGTTGAAGGCCATGAGGGTGAGTCCCGCGAGGAGCAGGACGCCCGCGATGTCGAGGGCGAGCTTGTAGCCGAGGTAGAAGCGGCCGCTCCAGAAGTCGGCATGGAAGATTGGCCGGGCGATGTCCGTCTGGATGCCGAGGATCGTCGTTCCGATGAAGAGCGCCGTGAAGCCGTAGAACAGCAGCAGGTGTCCGAGCCCGGCGATCGGGTCTCGGCGGCGGATCCAGCGGTGGGAGAAGACCACGTCCACCATGGACGAGGCCCGTCGCACGAGACGGCCGAGAGGTTCGCGCCGCCCAGCACGGTATTTCAGGACAAGGCGAGCGACGCCCCAGCAGAAGATCCCCGTCGAGACGACGGCGAGGCCGTAGAAGAGGACGACCTCGATGTGGCTCAGACCTGCGTAGACGGGGCGGGTCTCGCCCACCCCTCAGAAGAGCCTCTCGAGCTCGTCGGCCACGTCGAAGAGATCGGCGACCGCCCCGTAGTGGGCGACGTCGAAGATCGCCGCCTCCGGATCGGTGTTGACGGCGATGATCGCGCCACTCGTCTTCATCCCGGCGAGGTGCTGGACCGCACCCGAGATCCCGAGGGCCAGGTAGACCTTCGGCTTGACGGTCTTGCCCGACTGTCCGACCTGGCGTGCGGCGGGCATCCAACCGGCGTCCACGATCGGCCGAGAGACCGAGAGCGTCGCCCCCATCTGCTCGGCGAGCTTGACGAACCGCTCGACGTTCTCCCGGTCACCGATCCCCCGTCCGATCGAGAGGAGGAAGTCGGCCGTCGTGATGTCGACGTCGGACTGCGGCGCCTCGACGAACCGGAGGTGGCGTGCCCGTGGCGTTACCGGGTCGATCGACATGTCGGAGCGGCTGGTGCTCGCTCCGTCGGCCGCCGGCGCGAAGACCGTCGGACGCACCATTACGACGGAGGTGCGGCCGGCGGGGAGCGCCACTTCGCCATGCACCTTTGCGCCGTAGAAGGCGCGACGACACACGAGGCGCCCGTCGCGCCGCTCCAGCCCGAAGACGTCGCTCGCGAATCCGCACGAGAGCCGAGCCGCGACAGCCGGGGCGTACCCCATCCCGCCCACGGTGAAGCCGACGAGGACCACCTCCGGCGCGCGCTGTGCGATGAGTGCCTGGAGCGCCGCCTGGTAGACGTCATTCTCGAACTCGTCCCCGCCAGCGCGAACCAAAACGACCTCGTTAACGCCCTCGAGCTCGGCCTGTGCGGCGATCCGCTCCGGCTCTCTCGCGACGATTGCGACGGTGACCGGTCCAGGCAGCGTTGCCGCTGCCGTGACGAGCTCGCGGGTCACGTCTCGGAGGCGACCCTGCAGGTGCTCGGCAACGATGATCGTCCCGCTCATGACAGCCGGGCCTTTACGAGCTCGACGATGCGTGCCGCCACCTCGGCAGGGCTGCCCTCGAGCATCTCGGCTCCTTCGCCCCGTGGCGGCGCATAGATCCGGAGGATCTCATAGCAGCCGGGCGCATCTTGGCTCGGCTCGACGACCTCGATCTCCTTCAGGTTTGCCTGCTTTATCGCCCGCAGCGTCGCGTACCGAGGTTCGTTGATGCCGGTCTGGACGGTGAGGAGGGCCGGGAGGTCGACCTCGACGACGTCGACGAGACCGCCCTCGAGCTCCCGCATCACCGTGGCCGTGCCGTCGGCCCTGTCGAGGGAGATCTCCTTCACGACGGCCACGCGCGGCAGCTCGAGGAGCTCGGCGAGCATCGTGCCGACGGCGGCTTGCACCGAGTCGCTCGACTGCACGCCGCACAGGACGACGTCGGCCGCCTCGCGGGCGACGACGGGAGCCAGCCGGCGGGCGACCGTGAGCGGATCAAGGAGCGCACCGGACTGGCCCTCGACGCGGATGGCGCGTTGCGCCCCCATCGCGAGGCATCGCCTGAGCGCTTCCTCGTTCTCCTCGCCGCCGACCGTCACGACGACGACCTCCGACTCCTCGCCCGCTGCGGACGCCGCCTCGGTCATGCGGAGGGCCTCCTCGACGGCGACGACGTCCCACTCGTTCACCGCATGATCGAGGTAGTCGCCGTCGACCGACTTGCCGTCGTCGGTGAAGGCGATCTCGTCGCCGATGGCTACGACCTGCTTGACGCAGACCACTGCCTTCACCTCTGGTGTCCCCTCCGGGCTTGTACCGTCGCCATGGCGTGCAAGATAGGCCACAACCCCGGGGAGGAAACGGGGCCCAAAGAGTCCCTTCACATTTCCCCCGGCGTGGACTACTATGCCGACGAAGTTATCCGCAGTGGACACAGTTTCGCAACAGTGAACACGAGCGGCTGGCTGCAGGGGGCCGGGATGGGGAGTCTGTCGCCCGCACGGAGTGCCAGCGCGGTTCCAGCAAGGGGAGGGTGACATGGCCGTAGCGGTCGTGGAGGAGCGCCAGCTTCTGAAGTCGCTCCGCTGGTGGGACGGGTTCGTCATCGCAATGTGTAACCCCGGCTTCATGATCGCGTTCCTGGGGTACACCCTCGACGCCCTGGGCACGACGGCGGCCGTTGTCCTTTGGGCCATCTCGGCGGCGATAGGCCTCTTACAGGCGTGGATCTACTCGGAGACCGCCGCGATGTTCCCGGACAAGCCGGGAGGAATCTCCCTGTACGCCTTCGAGGGCTGGCGCTCGCGGTTCTCCCTTGTCGGACCGCTCGGAGCCTTCGGCTATTGGATCGGCTGGTCGGTCGTCCTCTCGATCTTCGGCAAGACGATCGGCGATCTCGTCACCGCGCAGTGGTTCCCCGCCGAGGACGGGATCAAGGTGTTCAGCGACGGGGTGCTGAACGTCACCCCGAACGACCTCATAGGGATCGGCTGCATCATCGTCGTCTGGTTGCTCAATATCTTCGGACTCCGCCCAGCCGTCTGGGTCTCCTACGTGACCGGCGTCGGGTTGCTCGTGCCCCTCGTCATCGTCAGTTTCGGCTCTTACATCTCTGGCGGGTGGTCGTCCTCGAGGATGACGTGGGTCCTGAGCGGCTACGGCGGCTTTAAGCTCGCCATGGTCTACCTGTTCCTCATGGCCTGGAACACCTACGGGGTGGAGATATGCGCCACGTTCGCCCCCGAGTACCACAACACGAAGCGTGATACCGCCGTCGCACTGCGTTCCGGGGCGACCTTCGCGCTCCTCGCTGCCATCCTGTTCCCGCTCGGAGCCGCCGGAGGCTACGGAGCACCGAGCGCGGCGACCGCCGAGGGCGAGTGGTACACCACCTTCTTCAGCCACATCGTCGGGAGCGGCGCCGCCGGATTCGTCGTCGCCTGTTTGATCGCCAGCCTCTTCCTCTCCATGATCTCGTCGACGGCGGACGCCTCGCGTGCGTTGTACGGCATCGCCCGGGACGACATGACGGTCAAGCAGCTCTACCACCTGAACAGGTACCACGTGCCCGGCCGCGCGATGACCGTCGACATGGTGGTCAACACGCTCCTCATCCTCTTCATCTCGAGCAACCTGGCGATCCTGTACATGAGCAACATCGGCTACGTGATCGCCCATGTCTTCGCCTTGTCGGGGTTCCTGCTACTTCGACGCGACCGCCCCAACTGGCCGAGACCGATCAAGGTGGGCAGTCCCTGGGTAGTGCTCGCCGGGCTCTTCCTCGTGGTGAACCTGGTGTTCCTGATATACGGGATCGCGAACCCCACGCTTACCGGGTACGGCACCTGGACCGATCTCGGCATCGGCGTCGGTGTGCTCGTCGGTTCGCTCGTCCTCTTCGTCTTCAGGCGAGTCGTGCAGGACAAGAAGCCCATCACCTTCCGCGAGCCGACGGACGTCGTGCCCTCTGCGGCGCAGATGGCACTCTTGCAGCAGGAAGAAAAGCTCGCGCCGGCGGGCGTGTCCGCGTCTTCGTAAGCGGCGTCCAGGAAGCGAGGTGGAGGCCGCCGCACCGGGGCCGGAGCGGGTCTGTGGCGGCCCCGTCCTCGGGCCGACGCCCGAGCAGGTGGCCGCGTACGAGCGCGACGGCTTTGTGATCGTGCCGGAGTTTCTGGCAACCGAAGAGCTGGAAGGCGTTCTCGAGCACTTCGCCCGCGTCTTCGCTCACGAGTGGGAGACCGGCATCGCTCCCGATGAGGTGAACTACACGCCTGGCGTCACCCCGCCGGACCGCACGCGCCAGATGTGCAATGCGTGGAAGTCCGATAGGACGATCGCGTCGGTGACGCTCTCCCCTCGCAGCGCCGCCTTCGCAGCCGGCCTGACCGGCGCGACCGGACTCCGCATCAACCAGGACAACCTCATCTGGAAGCCCTCCTCCGGTCGGCCGCTCCTCGCCCACCAGGACGGCTCGTACCTCGACTACCTCGATCCTCAGAACATGGTCACTTGCTGGATCGCGCTCGACGACACCTCCCGCGACGCCGGCACGATCTACTACGCCCGCGGCTCGCACGGCTGGCCGCACGCGGCGGTCGGTGGTCAGTTCCACGCGCCGGAAGACTGGCTGGGCTGGCTGGAGCGTTCCCGGCCTGTCGCGGCCGAGCTCGACCTCGTTCCCGTCGAGGTCCCTGCCGGGGGAGCTGCCTTCCACGACGCCTGGGTCTTCCACGGGAGCCCCGCCAACTCTCGTGACGACACCGAGCGCCGCTCGATCATCAGCCACTTCATCGACGTCGGCACCCGCTGGGATCCCGCGCACCCGCACCCCGTCTACTCCCGTTACCGCCGGCCGGGCGAGATCGAGCTCGACGAGGCCTTCTTCCCGGTCGTCTGGCGACACGAAGGGAGCCGCACCCGCTTCCTCGATGACTACCTGGGCCGGGCGGAGCCGACAGGGACCTCAGGCGGCCTATAGGTCCCAGCTGAGCCAGACGAGGCAGGAGAGGCGGCCCCGGACCGCGGCCGCGGCCTTTCGGTAGAGGCGGGGCTTCACCACGTTGCGGTCGGGCCCGAGCACGAGCAGGCTCACCTGGCGCTCCTTCACGAGCTCGATGAGGGAGCGCACGCGCCGGGGCGTCTTCACGCGAAGCCGCTCGACGTGCACCCCGAGGGATTGGGCCAGCTGCACCGGCGCGAGGAGGGAGGCCGCCAGCTCCGGTGTGTACTCGAGGCTGTCGTAACCCATCCGGAGGCTGAGGGGGAGGGGCTCGAGCTCGACGACGTTGGCGACGATGAGGTTGCGACCGGCCTCGACGGCCGAGTCGACGGCGAACGCCGCTGCTTCGGCGTCGAAGGGGACGCCGAAGGTGGCGAGAAGGACGTCGCCGGAACCAGCGCTGGACGCGAGTCCGGGCGCTTCCGTGCGCACCTCGACCTGGAGGCTCATTCCGGTCGGAGCTCCCAGGTGGGTGCGGCGCGGGCCTTCATGCGTAAGCGCTTGCGCCAGCGCGGCATGTACATGAGGTACCAGCCGCCGAAGGTGACCGGGAGGAGGAAGATGAACGCCTCCGAGACGGCGAAGGCGAGGACGAGGAAGGCGACGCCGACCCCGAGCGCCGCTCCCATGATCGTGTAGCGCTCCCTGCGCATGTCGTGCATGAGGCCCCAGTACTCCTCGGCCGGGATCTGCGAGGTGTTCCACCGCCGCCTGCACTTGGGGCATTGCCAGATCTCGCCGTAGTCGACGTAGTTGATCTCGCCGCAGTCACATTTGACCGTGATACGAGCCCCTTTCATCACGGCGAGTCTACGCTCGCTCAGTGTGCTCATTGCGCCTGAGCTGGGTGACCCGTATCATGAGAGCAGTCGGAGTTTCCTGAGGGGAAACCCCGGCTTCCGTCTGACGGGAGGGCCTATGTCCGATTTGGAGACCTTCGTAGCCCAAGAAGGAAGGGACGATCTGATCTCCGAGGTCAGCCGCCAGATCAAGGCGGAGGGGGTCACGTACATCTACTACCAGTTCGTCTCGGTGACGGGCCGCATCATGGGCAAGGGGATTCCCTCGCCCCACTGGGAGAACATCGCCCGACGCGGCTTCCAGCTGGTCTACGGCTCGACGGCGAACCTCTTCATCGACCGGAACGGCGACTACATCGGGTACGGCCCGGAGGCTCGCGAGCTCATCGGCATGCCCGAGCCGGAGACCTTCTGTGTGCTCCCGTGGGACCGCAAGGTGGCCCGCGTCTTCTGTACGCTCTTTCGCGGACGTGAGGAAGAGGTCGACGGAGGCGCCTTCCTCACCTCCGACTGCCGAGGCAACCTGAAGCGTGCGCACGACGCGTTCACCGCCGCCACGGGACTCCACCTCCGCGTGGGATGTGAGCCGGAGATGATGTGGCTGAAGACCGACGCCGACGGCAAGCCCTCGGTCGAGGGCAAGACGAAGCCCTACTGCTACCACATCGACCAGTTCTCCGAGCTGCAGCCGATCATCCACAAGGTGATCGAGTACGGCCAGAAGATGGGCCTCGACATGATCCAGGGCGACCACGAGGACGCCCCCGGCCAGCTCGAGCTGAACTTCCAGTTCGACAAGGCCGAGCTCACCGCCGACCGGCTCACGACCTACCGCCAGATCTGCCGGCAGGTCGGCCGCGAGATGGACGCCTTCGCCTGCTTCATGCCGAAGCCCTTCATGGGCGTCTCGGCGAACGGCTGTCATCACAACATCTCGCTCTGGCAGGGCGACGAGAACATGTTCCTTCCCGACACCGACAACCCGCGCCTTCCCGGCAAGATCGGCCTGCACGCGATCGGCGGGGTGATGGAGCACCTGCGGGCACTCTGTGCGATCACCTCGCCAACCGTGAACTCGTACCGACGCTTCGCCGATGCGGGTTTCTGGGCTCCGATCTTCGCCGATTGGGGCTTTCAGAACCGCACGACGGCGCTGCGGATCTCGGCGCCCGGGCGCTTCGAGTACCGCTCGGTCGACTCGGCGGTGAACCCGTATCTCTCCTTCGCTGCCCTCTTGGCGGTGATGAAGGACGGCCTCGACCGCAGCATCGACCCCGGTGAGCCGGAGGAGGGGAACATCTACGAGGCGATGGCAGCTGGCAAGAAGGTGCGGAGGATCCCGAGCACCCTGGGAGAGGCGCTCGTCGAGCTCGAAAAGGACGAGGTCGTCAGGTCCGCACTCACCGGGGACATGTACCGGGTCTTCATGCACTACAAGACCGACGAGTGGGAGCGCTTCATCGGCACGGTGAGCGACTGGGATATCAAGGAATACCTCGACATCCTTCCCTGAGAAAGGAGAGCACGGTGTGCGGCATCGCCGGCATCATCCACAAGGGGGGCGCGGTCGCTGACGTCGGGTCGGAGATGACGCGGATGCTTCAGTCCATGAAGCACCGGGGTCCAGACTCGACCGGCTTCGCCCTGTACAGCGCGCCGTCGGAGGAGCTGGTGTTGCGCATCAAGCTCGCGGACCCGAACGCCGCCCGCACGATCGAGTTCAGCGAGCTGATCGAGCAGCGCCGTGCCGAGCTGGAGGCTCGGCTCGGGAAGGTGGGCGCCCGCATCGATCGCTTCGAAGGCGTCACGGACTACGCCTACCGTGCCGTCATCGACTACGAGGGCGACCTGAAGTCGCTCGTCGACTACGTCGAGGCGATCTCGGGGGCAGAGGTGCTCTCGGTCGGGCACTCGCTCGAGATCGTCAAGGACCTCGGCGACGCCGTCTCCGTCGCGGCGCAGTACGGGCTCGACCACTTCACGGGAACCCATGCCATCGGGCACGTCCGCATGGCAACCGAGTCCGATGTCGACATCGCCGGCGCCCACCCGTACTGGGCCTACCCCTTCGGCGACGTCGCTGTCGTCCACAACGGCCAGTTGACCAACTACCACCAGTGGCGCCGTCGGCTCGAGCGACTCGGCCACCGCTTCCAGTCCGAGTGCGACTCCGAGATCATCGCCGTCTACCTCGCCGAGAAGTTGAACCACGCCGTACCGCTAGAGACGGCCATCAAAGAGAGCCTCGATGACTTCGACGGCGTCTTCACCTACGTCGTCGTGACCCGCGACGAGCTCGGCGTCGCAAAGGACGTGATGGCCGCGAAGCCGCTCGTCCTCTACGAAGGCGAGGACCTCGTGGCGCTCGCCTCCGAAGAAGTCGCCATCAGGGCCGTCATCGACCACGAGATCGATACGCACGACCCGTACGAGGGGGAGGTGCTCGTGTGGCACAGGTAGTAGGAGAGCGCAGGATCCGCTACGACGCCCGCGGGCTCGTCGAGCCCGACGCCGAGGCTCCCAAGACGTCGAAGATCGAGGACGGTCGCGCCGTCTTCGACGCGACCGGCTACTCGACGAGACGCGTCAATCTCGAGATCCGCTGGCTGCTCGTGGACCAGGGCGTGAGGGACATCACGGTCCTCAACCCCGGCGCCAAGCACTCGATCGGGGTGGCCATCCTCGAACGGTGCAGGCTGCGCTTCGAGGGCAGCCTCGGCTACTTCGGGCTCGGGCTGATCGACGGGCCGGAAGCCGAGGTGGCCGGTCGTGTCGGCTGGTCCGTCGCCGAGAACATGATGGCGGGTGTCGTCGTCATCGACAAGAACGCAGGATCGCTCGCCGGTGCAGCACTTCGAGGCGGCGATCTTGTCGTGCGCGGCGACGTCGGGGCCCGAACCGGCATCGACCAGAAGGGCGGCACCATCATCGTCGGGGGGAACGCCGGGCTGATGACCGGCTTCATGATGCAGCGGGGGCGCCAGATCATCTGCGGGAACGTCGGTCCGGGGCTCGGCGACTCGATGTACGACGGCGCCATCTACGTCGCCGGCAAGGTCGAGTCGCTCGGCGTCGACTGCGTGGAAGCCGAGTTGACCGACACCGACGAGGAGATGCTGAAAGGGAAGCTCACGGCCTACGGGATCGAGCACCCCGGAAGCTTCCGCAAGTTCGAGTGTGGGCGGAAGCTGTGGAACTACGACTCGCTCGAGCCGAACGAGCGCAAGCTCGTCCTCTAGGAGGCAGGTGTGGAGGAACAGACATCGGAGCGCAGCATCCTCGGGCACTCGAGGATCTTCACCCCCGAGGTGATCAACGACATACACATCAAATCCGAGCTCGGCCGATACCGCATGCGCGGCTTCTCGCTCTTCAAGAAGATGCCCAGCTGGGACGAGCTCATGTTCCTGCCGGGAACCCTCACCCGGTTCGTGATCGAGGGGTACCGCGAGAAATGCCTCACGAAGACCGTGCTCGGCGCTCGCTTCGCCAAGAACCCGATCCGGCTCGACATCCCCATCTACATCACCGGGATGAGCTTCGGCGCCCTCTCGCTCGAAGCGAAGATGGCACTCGCCAAGGGAGCGTCGATGGCAGGGACGGCGACGTGCTCGGGCGAGGGAGGGATGATCCCACCCGAGCGCGACTTCTCGACGAAGTGGTACTACCAGTGCATCCAGAGCCGGTACGGCTTCAACCCGCACCACCTCATGCTGGCCGATGCGTGCGAGTTCTTCATCGGCCAGGGGTGCAAGGTCGGCCTCGGCGGCCACCTCATGGGCCAGAAGGTGACCGAGCAGGTGGCCGAGATGCGCTCGCTCCCGGTCGGGATCGACCAGCGCAGCCCCGCCCGTCATCCCGACTGGCTCGGCCCGGACGACCTCTCCTTGAAGATCCAGGAGGTGCGGGAGGCGACCGACTACCAGATCCCGATCCAGCTGAAGCTCGGTGCGGCTCGCGTCTACGACGACGTCCGCATGGCGGCCAAGTGCGGCCCGGACATCATCTATCTCGACGGCGCCGAAGGCGGCACGGGAGCGGGGCCGCACATCGCGGCCGAGGAGACGGGCATCCCGCTCATGGCCGCCATCCCCGAGGCGCGCAGGGCCCTCGAGGACGTCGGCCTCGCCGATGAGATCGACCTCGTCGTGGCCGGCGGCATCCGCAACGGCGGCGACGTCGCCAAGTGCCTCGCACTGGGCGCGACGGCTATCGCCATCGGCCACTCGGCGCTGATGGCGCTCAATTGCAACAAAGAGATCCCCGGCGTGACCGACTACGAGGGGACGATCGGCGTCCCGGCCGGCTACTGCTACCACTGTCACACTGGTCGCTGTCCCGTCGGGATCACGACGCAGGATCCCGAGCTGCGCAAGCGGCTCGTCGTCGACGAAGCCGCCGAGCGTGTCTACAACTTCTTGCACACCCTGACCCTCGAGGTGCAGATGCTCGCCCGAGCGTGCGGCAAGACGAACGTCCACAGCCTCGAGCCGGAGGACCTCTGCGCGCTCACGGTCGAGGCGGCGGCGATGGCGAAGGTGCCCCTGGCCGGCACCGACTACATCCCCGGCGTCACCGAGGCGAACCTGCTCGCCGAGATGCGCAGGCTCCTCTCGAAGAATCCGACCGAAGGGGAGCTCTGATGGCCAAGTCCCGCCACGTCACCATCGACGCAGAGGAGCTCGCCGGGCGCTCGTATCCCTACCAGCACGACATCTCCCTCGTCGAGGACATCGACCTCGTCGCTGCCACGCCCGGACCTGATCTCAACTGGCTGGAGGACGTCCACCTCCTCACGGAGGACGGCGTGCCAGCCGTCTTCGACCGGTACTCGAACTCCTTTCTCAAGATCCATTTTCCGATTCCCGAAGGGCGCGAGGACGAGGTCGCACGCAAGGTGCTCATCGCACACCTGCAGGCCGGCAACTCGTACGGGATCCAGCTGAAGCGCAAGCACGCCAAGTTTCCGCAACGGGCGCTCGGCCCGTGGACGGCGGACAGCGAGGTCGTCGGGAGCCACTGGGAGCCGCCGGCGCTTTCGGGCTGGGAGCCCGCTGGCGGACACTGATCGAGACGAGGGGGAGTCCCTCACGGGAGGTCGCAACAGATGTCTGAGGTACCGAGGTCAGCCCGCTACGTCGTCATAGGAGGCGGAATCCACGGACTGTCGACGGCGTGGCATCTCGCGGAACGGCTCGGACGAACCGGACCGTTCAAGCGGGGCGACGTCATCGTCGTCGACAAGAACGGGGTCGGGGCGGGCGCGACGGGCATCGCCTGCGGAGTCGTCCGCAACAACTACTTCCAACCGGCGATGCGCGAGCTGATGGCGCATTCCGTGTCGGTGTGGGAGTCGGACCCGGTCGCCTTCTCGTACAACCCTGTCGGTTATATGCAGATCGCGCCCGACGTCATGGCCGCCGACGTGGCCAAGATCCACGAGGAACAGCGTGCGATCGGCTACGAGTCCGTCCTGATCGAAGGCCCAGACGACTGCACGAGCTACATGCGGTCGATGTTCTCGGACTGGCAAGCCGGCAACATCTCGGTCGTCCTTCACGAAAAGCGTGGCGGCTACGCCAACAACGTCGGATCTCTCCGCGGGCTCGAGCGCAAGGCGCGCAACGCGGGTGTCGAGATCTTCGAGGGCGTCCGGGTGACCGGGTTCACGACGAGCGGGGGAGCGGTCACCGCGGTAGAGACGAAGACCGGGCCGATCTCGTGCGACCAGGTCGTGGTCGCCGTCGGGCCGTGGGTGCGCGACTTCTGGGAGATGCTCGGGCTGTCCGAGGACGTCGACGTGAAAGGTCGCGACGGGCAGCTCTACCGCCGGCCGATGTGGACCTACTGGTGCCTGCAAGAAGGGACCGTCGAGGTCCCGCCGGACTACTTCCTCACCGACTCGGGTGAGATGCCCCCCGTCCTCCACGTCGACACGGACGCGCCGCTCATCGACGACATGGACGGCTCGCTCGTCACGGACCAGCTGTGGGGCATCTACTACAAGCCCGACCTCTACTTCGGTGGCGTGCAGGGTGGCGGCGTGCCGTATGTCGTCGACAAACCGGCCGAACAGGTGAACGTCGACCCGTACGGGCCCGCGAGCGAGGACTACGCCCTCGGGGAGGACTTCATCCGGCTGTGGACCTCGGCGCTCGCTCACTGCCACAAGCGCTTCGAGGGAAAGCGGCCCAACTTCAAGAAGGAGTCGTCCGGCGGGCTCGGCTGCTTCACGCCGGACAGCTTCCCCGTCTTCGACACGTTCTCGGAGAACGCGTACGTGATCGCCGACTCGAACCACGGCTACAAGATGATCGGCGTCGGAGCGCTGGTCGCCCGCGAGCTCCTCGGAGAGAGTCAGCCGTTGCTCGAGCCGTTCCGGTTCTCCCGCTACGCCGAGGGCCGGCTCCACCCGGTCAGCCACTCGCCATACCCCTGGAGCTGACGTCCGCCGCTCGGTGGACGACACGTCACGCCCGGAAAGGACGATCCTGTGGCACTGAAGAGAAGCGGCTTCTACGACCGCACCGCCGCCCTCGGCGCGACGTTCGTGGAATACGCCGACTACGACTTCCCCTCCCAGTACGCGGCCGACATCCTCGAGGAGTACCGGGCGTGCAGGGAGCGGGCGATCGTCATCGACCTCACGCCCCTCCGCAAGGTCGAGGTGTCGGGTCCCGGCTCCGAAGCCGTCCTGCAGGCGGCCGCCACTCGGGACGTGAAGCGCCTCAAGGACGGCGACGTCGTCTACACCGCCCTCTGTGACGAGGAGGGCCAGGTCGTCGACGACGGCACGATCTTCCGCTTCGGGCCGGAGCGCTTCCGCTGGATCGGCTACACCGACGAGGACGAGGCGTGGCTCGCGGGGATCGCAAGGCGAAACGGGCTCGACGTCTCGCTCGAGAACTCGACGGACCGGCTCCACAACCTGGCGGTGCAGGGTCCCGCCAGCAGGGACATCCTGTCGTCGATGGTGGTGCCGAACGAAGGTGCCCGGCGCGTGTCCGAGCTCACGTGGTTCACGTTCACCGAAGGCCGCCTCGGGTCCTCCGGCGGTCCCGACGTGCTCGTCTCTCGGACCGGCTACTCGGGAGAGCTCGGGTACGAGGTGTGGTGCCGCCCCGAGGACGGGGGAGACGTCTTCGACCGGATCTGGGCCGCGGGGGAGCCGTACGGCCTCGCGCCACTCGGTCTCGACGCACTCGACGTCGTCCGCGTGGAGGCGGGTCTCATCTTCAAGGGCTACGAGTACGAAGGGTCAGAAGACCCTTTCGAGGCAGGGATCGGCTTCACGGTGACGCGCTCGAAGGCCGACCCGTACGTCGGCAAGGAGGCGCTTAACCGGCGCCGCACCGAACCGAAGCAGGCCTTCATCGGACTCGTGCTCGAGGGAGACGACGTACCCGCGAACGGGGACGCCGTTCTGGCCGGGTCGGAGCCGGTGGGCGTCATCACGAGCGCGATCTCCTCGCCCTACTGCGGCTGCCCCATCGGCTTCGCCCGCGTCGAGGTGGCACACACCCAGGGACCGCAGTTGACCGTCTCTCGGTCTGAAGGCGGGGAGCCGATCCGCGCGAGCGTCGCGCGCGTGCCCTTCTACGACCCCGAGAAGACTCGGCCGAAGTCGTGAGCGAGCGGATCGACGCGGACCATCCGCAAGGCGCGTCCGCCGTGCTCACGATCAGCGCTGGGCGAGGGCTCCGTGGTGTCAGCGCCATCTTCCTGCGCTCGCCGGGCATGATTGCCGTGGCCGCTACCTACGGAATCGTCGCCGGCCTGCTCTACGGTCACCCGTACCCGAACCTGTGGGGCGCTGTCGGCGCCACGGCGGTCGGGGTCACCTGGTACCTCTCGCCGCTGCGACGCCTCGGCGCGGGCCGTGGGAAGAACCACCTGAAGAGCGCGACACCCGCCTAGCTCCGAAGCCCGGCGCGCGTCCTTCAGGCTCGAGCAGTCTCCTTCGCCCGCGTGCGCTTGGGGTCGTAGACCGGGTGGGAGACGACTTCACCCCGCACTTCACGTCCCTCGACGGCTGCGGTGATCGGCGTCCCGGCCACATGGTGGGGCTTGCGGAGCTTGGCGAGACCGAGCGTCCGCCCTCCGAGGTAAGGAGAGCTCACCGCCTGGGTCACGACCCCGGCGGGCTCGTCCTCGCCGACGACGGTGAGGACGGCGCCGCTGGCGGCAGGTCCGGCGTCGTCGAGCACGACGCTCGTGAGGCGGAGCTCGGTGGTGTCACGGTCCTCGAGTAGGCGGCTCCGGCCAAGAAAGTCACCTTTGTCAAAGTCGATCGCCCATCCGAGCCCGCACTCGAACGGCGAGACGGAGGGGTCGTATTCGACGCCACCAATGACGAAGCCGCCTTCGATCCTGAGCAGGTCGAGGGCGTCCATGCCGATGACGGCCATGCCGAAGTCCTTCCCGGCCTTGAAGAGAACGTCCCATAACTCGAGAGCCCGACCGCGCTCGACCCACACCTCGTAGCCGAGCTCTGCGGTGTACCCGAGTCGCGTCATGAAGACGGGGATGCCGGAGATCTCGACACCGTCTCGGAAGGTGTAGTAGGGGAAGGTCTCCCCGCTGAGGTCGGAGTCGGTCAGCGCCTGCAAGATGTCGCGGCTGCGCGGTCCCTGCACGCAGAGGTGCGGCATGGCGTCGGTGAATACTTGGATCCTCACCGACTCAGAGCCGATCCTCGTCGAGAAGATCTCCGCGTCGCGGTCGTTTGCTCCGCAGAAGCGGACGTGGTCGGGAGAGTAGATGGACGCCGTGCAGTCGTCGACCATCTTGCCGTCCTCGTCACAGATCGCCCCGTACGCGATGCGACCCACCCGTACCTTCCTCAGGTCGCGAGTGAGAATGCGGTTCAGCAACGCGACCGCCCCCGTGCCGGTCACGTCGACCTTGCGCAACATCGAGAAGTCCATCAGCCCGGCCCGTTGACGAACTGCTCGGTACTCCTCGAGCGTATCGGTCACCACGGCCGGCGCCGAGTACCCGAACAGGTCGATCCACCGATCGGTGAGCTCGTCGAAGCGAGGACGAAACGCGGTGTCGATGCTCACGTCTGCCTCCTGCGAGGTGGATGCGGTCAGGCCACAATAGTCAAGGCGTCCGAGATCGTCTTCCCTGCCAGTACACTTTTGCCCGTGGCGAGGACCACGAAGTCGACGTCGCGGGGCGCCACCACCAGCTCGGGGTCTGCGCGTCCCTCGCGGCGTAACGCGTTGGCCAACGCCGACCGTCCGCCGCTGGCTCTTCCCGACCGCGGGAACCGAGCCAGCCGCGCCAGACCACCCGGCCCGGCTGTGACGAGCGCTGACGCGCTCGATTCCGGCGTCGGCTGGGTGATTGCACAGCGGGTGCGTGAGTATCGGAACCAGCTCGGCCTCACCGTTGAGCAGCTCGCGGAGCGGTCGGGCATCTCCAAGGGGATGCTCTCGAAGATCGAGAACGCGCAGGCCTCGCCAAGCCTCGGCACCCTCGTCAAGCTCGCGGCCGCGATCTCGGTACCGCTCACCTCACTGTTCCGGGGCCTCGACGAGGAGCACGACGCGCTTGTGATCCGCGCCGGCCAGGGCATCGAGATCGTCCGCAAGGGCACCCGCGTCGGCCACCACTACCAGCTGCTGGGCGAGATGCGCGGCCCGAACAAGGTGATGGAGCCGATGCTCGTGGAACTGAACGAGCACAGCGAGGTTTTCCCGCTGTTCCAGCACCCGGGCATCGAGTTCATCTACGTGCTTCACGGTGTCGTCGAGTACGGCTACGGTGCCGACCGCTACGTGTTGTCGCCCGGGGACGCCATCCAGTTCGCCGGCGAGGTCGTGCACGGCCCGACGTCCCTCATCGAGCTCCCGATCCGCTTCCTCTCCGTCATCGCATACGGCAGCCCGCGGCGCTGACCGGTCCGCTGCGGACGTTCGGCTGTCCACCGGGAGTGGATGCTGTTTCCTCGCCGTGTTAGCCTGCCGTTTCGTCCCCCAGGTTCGGCCTAGGACGAGAGAGGGTGGGTGATGGGCGTCGCACGAGCGGGATCGGACCTTCGACCCGCGGCGCGCCGGTTCATTCATCTCCGCGGCGCCGCCTCCGATGGTCAGCGCAAGACGACGACCTACTCGGCCTTCAGCCTGCTGCGCCACGGCCTGACCCACGAGAAGTGGCAGCGGGCGTGGAGGGAGCACGAAGTCGCGTCCGCCTACGACGCGGTCATCGTCGGGGCCGGCGTCCACGGCCTCGCCACCGCCTACTACCTGGCAGCCAACCACAACATGCGACGCGTCGCCGTCGTGGACAAGGGCTACGTGGGTGGAGGTGGGTCGGGACGCAACACGGCGATCCTTCGGTCCAACTACCTCACGCCAGAGGGCGTCCGCTTCTACGACCGGTCGATGACGCTCTACAGCACGCTCGCCGCCGATCTCAACTTCAATGTGATGTTCGCCAAGAGGGGTCACCTCACGCTCGCCCACAACGACGGGTCGCTCCGGACGATGCGCTGGCGTGCCGAGGTCAACAAGCTGCAAGGGGTGGAATCGGAGGTGATCGCACCCGAGGAGGTCAAGCGGCTGGTCCCGTTCATGGACATCTCGAGCCACACCCGCTACCCGATACTCGGCGCGCTCTACCACCCACCCGGTGGGATCATCCGGCACGACGCCGTCAACTGGGGGTACGCACGGGCGGCGGACGCCCTCGGCGTCCACATCCATCAAGGGACCGAGGTTCTCTCGATCGGCGTCGTCGACGGCAAGGTGACCGGCGTCACCACGAACCGGGGCGAGATCTCGTCTCCGATCGTCGTCAACTGCACCGCCGGATGGGCGTCGCTCGTCTCGTCTCTCGCCGGCGTCTCGCTTCCGATCATCACGCACCCGTTGCAGGCAGCCGTGACCGAGCCGGTGAGGATGTTCCTCGGCGCCGTGGTGGTGTCGGGCAGCCTGCACGTCTACGTCAGCCAGACCGATCGGGGCGAGCTTGTCTTCGGGGCGAGCACCGACCCCTACCCCTCCTACTCGATGCGTGGCTCCCTCGCCTTCACCGAGGAGCTCGCCTCGCATGTTCTCGAGCTGATGCCGTCGATCGCCAAGATGCGGGTCCTCAGGCAGTGGGCAGGGTTGTGCGACCTCACGCCTGACTTCTCGCCGATCATGGGTACGACGCCGGTCGAGGGCTTCCTCGTCGACGTCGGGTGGGGCACCTACGGCTTCAAGGCGGGACCGGCCGCAGGCGAGGCGATGGCCGAGCTCGTCGCGACGGGCAAGACCCCGGAGCTCATCTCCTCGTTCGGGCTCTCCCGCTTTGGTGACGGGCTTCTCGTCGGTGAGCGCGGCGCGGCCGCGGTGGGCCACTGATGCCGGGCGAGGCGAGGGAGAAGGGGCGATGATCCGCATCCCGTGTCCGCACTGCGGGCCCCGCAACTCCGACGAGTTCAGCTACATCGGCGAGGAGAAGCGGCGGCCGGGCCCGGACACGTCCCCAACTGAGTGGCGGACCTACCTGTATTCGAAGTCCAACCCGGCCGGTTGGACGACCGAGCAGTGGTTCCACGCTGCCGGCTGCGGCAAGTTCATCGTGGCGGAACGTCACACCGTCACGAACGAGGTCCGTGCCACCCGCCCGAAGCCCCGCTTCGAGAGGAGCAATGCAGGTGCGGAGGCGGGGGGCGGGAGCTCGTGATCCGGATCGGGGGGAGGGTGGTTGCCGGTCCGACTCGGCGCATCGGGCCGCAGCCGGGCGAGGTCATCGACCGCTCTCGGAGTCTCACCTTCTACTGGAACGGCGCCTCGCGTGCCGCCTACGACGGCGACACCATCTCGAGCGCCCTGGCGGCGGCCGGCGACCGCGTCCTCTCCCGCAGCTTCAAGTACCACCGCCCGCGCGGCATCCTCACGGCCACCTTCCACGACCCCGGTTGCCTCGTGCAGGTGGACGATGAGCCGAACGTCCGCGCGTCGCACCGCCAGGTTGCTGCCGGCATGGACGTGCGCGCCCTGCACTCCTGGCCCTCGCTGCGCTTCGACGTCGGCGCGGCGAACCAGGCCGTCGGGCCCTTCCTCAGTGCCGGCTTCTACTACAAGACCTTCATCAAGCCGCAGCGGTTGTGGCCGGCGTACGAGCGCGTCCTGCAACGGTTCGCAGCCGGCGGACGCGTCTCGGCATCGTCCCCGCACGGCGACTACGACAAGCGTTTCGCCCATCCCGACGTCCTCGTCGCCGGGGGAGGCCCGGCAGGGATGGCCGCAGCAATCGCCGCGGCAGAGGCGGGGGCAGAGGTCATGCTGGTCGAGGAGGAGCACGAGCTCGGTGGCCACCTCCGATATGGCGACGAGGTCGCGCTCTCACGACTGCAGGAGCTGCGCGCGGCGGTGGCGGCGCACGAGCAGATCGAAGTGCTGACGAACTCGGCGGTGACCGGACGCTACGACGACAACTGGGTCGCCGTCCTGCAGCGAAGCATGCCGCACGTGACCGAGCGGCTCGTGAAGGCGCGTGCGAAAAGTGTCGTCGTGGCGGTCGGGCTCATCGAGCGGCCGTACGTCTTCGAGGGCAACGACCTTCCCGGCGTGATGCTCTCGAGCGCGGTGAGCCGGCTCGTCAACCTCTACGCGGTCCGCCCAGGCGAACGGGCGGTCGTCTTCACGGGGAACCAGAGCGGCGAGGCAGCCGCCGCAGCCCTCGAGCGTGCCGGCGCCGAGGTGGCGGCCGTCGTCGACGCGCGGCGCGGTGGCGCCCTTCTGAGGGCGCGCGGGCGCGGCGGGGTGACGGAAGTCGAGACGGGAGACGGCGCCCGGGTCGAGTGCGACCTCCTCGTGACGGCGGCCGGGTGGACGGCGCCGACGCTTCTCGTGAACATGACCGGCGTGAAGCCGCGCTACTGCGACCGTGCCGCCCGCTTCGTGCCGGGTGACGACCTGCCTTCGGACGTCTTCGCAACGGGTGGTCTCGTCGGCGACGGCGACGTCGATCTCCTCGTCGAGCACGGCAGGGCAACGGGGCTGCGTGCGGCGCGCCGGGCACTCGAGACCCTCGACGGGCACGGCCCGCTCACCGCGCTCCCACGCCTCGAGCCCGCCGACCACCCCGCCCTCTTCAGGTCGCGCACCCACGGGTTCGTCGACCTGTCCGAGGATGTCTCGTCGAAGGACCTCGTCTCGGCGGCTCAGGAGGGGTACGACTCGGTCGAGCTCGTGAAGCGTTACACGACGGCGACGATGGGGCCGTCCCAGGGAAAGCTCGAGACGATCAACACCGTCGCGGTGCTCGCCGAGTCGACCGGGCGAACGGTCGCCGAGACGGGCACCACCGTGTGGCGCCCGCCGCACGTTCCCATCAGCCTGGGGGCGCTCGCCGGCCGCAACCTCGAGCCAGTCCGCTATTCGCCGATGCAGCCCTGGCACGAGGCGGTCCGAGCCCGGCCCATCGTCGCCGGGCAGTGGATTCGGCCCGAGCACTACGGGGACCCGGCCTCCGAGGTGCGCAACGTCCGCGAGAACGTCGGGCTCATCGACGTCACGCCGCTCGGCAAGTTGGATCTGCGCGGGCCGGACGTCCCGAGGCTCCTCAACTTCCTCTATGTGAACAAGTGGTCGAAGCTCGACATCGGTTCGGTCCGTTACGGAGTGATGTGCGGCGAGGACGGGGTCGTCGCCGACGATGGTGTGACGGGCCACCTCGGTCCCGACCACTACTTCATGTCGACGACGAGCTCCGGCGCGAGCGCGATCTACGAGTGGATCGAGAACTGGCTACAGACGACGTTTACGGATTGGTCGGTCCATGTCACCGAGATGACGAGCGCGTTCGCCTCGATCAACGTCGCCGGGCCGAACTCCCGTGAGCTGCTCCGACGGCTTGTCGACGACGTCGACCTCGGCCCGGATGCCTTCAAGTACATGCAGGTGCGGCAGGGGACGATCGCCGGCGTCGCCAACTGCCTCATGTGGCGGATCGGCTTCACGGGGGAGCTGAGTTACGAGGTCCACGTGCCGGCCGCCTTTGGCCTGTACGTGTGGGAGGCCCTCATGGCGGCCGGAGCAGACCTCGGGGTCGGGCCCTTCGGCCTCGAGGCGCAGCGGATCATGCGTCTCGAGAAGGGCCACTTCATCGTCGGCCAGGACACCGACGGGCTGACGCAGGCGTTCACGGCTGGCCTCGACTGGCTCGTGAAGCTCGACAAGGAGGACTTCGCCGGCAGGCCCGAGCTCGTCTGGCAGTCGGAGCGGTCAGACGAGCTCCGTCTCGTCGGCCTGCAGCCGACAGACCCGACCGTCGTGCCGCCCGAAGCGAGCCAGATCGTGAGCGGCGCCAACGAGATCGAGGGGAGGGTCACCTCGAGCCGCTTCTCGCCGACGCTGGGGCGCTCGATCTGCCTCGGCATCGTGTCCGCCGACCTCGCCCACGCGGGCACCGTGGTGACGGTCAAGCAGCCGGACGGGACGAGGGTGACGGCGCGCGTCATGGAGGAGCATGCCCACTTCGACCCGGCGGGGGAACGGCTCCGTGGCTGAGCCCGTCGCACGCTCGCCGATCGCACCCGCCGGACCGACGGGAACGCGGGGCGCATGGGAGGTGAGCAGCGCGCACTCGAAGGCGGCGCTCCGCCTCGCCGACATGACCGCCCTCTCGAAGGTGCTCGTGCGGGGGGCGCCGGGCGAGGTCGCCCCGTTGTTGTGCGAGCACCTCCGTGCCCGTCGCGAGGACGGCAGCCTGATCGTCGGGACCGGGCCGGACAGCTGGCTCGTCCTCGCGCCCACCGGGAGGTCCGACGCCGTCTCGGAGATGATCGCCTCCCGGCTCCGCGGCTGCACGTCGCTCGTGACGGTCATCGACGTGACGCATGGGAGCGTGGTGCTCCGTCTCAGCGGAGAGAGCGCCAGAAGGGCCCTCGAGAAGGTGTGCGCCATCGACCTGTCCGACCGCGCCACGCCGAACGGCTCCAGCTTCCGGAGCCGTGTCGCAGCCGTCGTCTCGACCGTCGTGCGCGATGACGTCGATGGAGACCCGTCCTACCTCATCGTGTCCGACCGTTCTTCTGGGCAGTTCCTGTTCGACGCACTCGCCGACGCGGGCCAAGAGTTCGGAATCGGCCTGACCGGCTACCCCGAACAGGAGATCTGATGGGACGCCTCACTCCGATCTCGAGATCGTTCACGGCACCGGGACACCGCGGCCTCCGGAGACGGGGTGGTGCTCCTCCCTGGGTCCTCTGCAGGCGGGAGGAGCCGGCACTGAGGACCGCCGACCTGCATAGCATGATGCGCCGTTGACACCGTCTGCCGCTCGCCCGGGCGAAGCTCCGCCCGTTGTGACTCCAACGGTGCTGCTCGACGGCTCTTCGCTGAACCTCGATTCGCTCGTCGCCGTCGCCGAGCGGGGCGTGCTGGTCGGGCTGGCGCCGGCGGCCCGGGACCGGATCGCGGCGGCGCGTCAGGTGGTCGAGGAGGCGCTGCGTGCGAACGAACGCGTCTACGGTCTCACGACCGCCGTGGCCGAGCGCAAGAGGGTCGACCTCGACCCCGCCACACGTCTTCGGTTCACCCGCTTCCTCGTGTCCGGTCACCTGATCTCGCAGGGCCCCCCGGCACCACCCGAGGTCGTCCGTGCGACCATGACCTGCCTCGTGAACGGCTATGCCCGGGGAGCGACGGGTGTGCGTCCCGAGCTCGCCGACATGGTCCTCGCCGCCCTCAACCAAGGCACCGTGCCCCGGGTGCGGACCCTGAGCTCCGTAGGGATCTCCGATCTCGGGCCCATGGCGGACCTGGCCGAGGGGCTCCTTCGCCAGTCCGGGTTCTCCCTCCGGGAGGGGGAGGGTCCGGGGCTCATCAACGCCAACGCCTTCTCCACGGGCTGGGCCGCACTCGCAGTCGCCGCGGCCGAGCGCCTGTTGGACGCGAGCGATGTCGCCGCGGCCCTGGACCTCGAGGCGTTCGCCGCCAACCCCTCACCATTGCACCCGGCGGTGGGAGAGCTACGGCCGTACCCGGGGATAAGGACCACCGTCGGCCGCCTCCGGGCGATGCTCCAAGGGAGCTACATCTTCGATCCGGGCACGGCGCGCAACCTCCAGGATCCTCTCACGTTCCGCTGCGTGCCGCAGATCCATGGCGCGGCCAGGGACGCGCTCACCTACGTGCGGGCGACGGTCGAGACCGAGCTCAACTCGGCTCAGGGCAACCCCGCGGTCGTCCTCGCCGACCGGCAGATCGTCTCGGTCGGCAATTTCGACGCAGCTCCCGTCGCCGCCGCCCTCGACTTCGCCCGCATCGCCCTGGCGCCCGTCGTGACCTCCGCCGCCGAGCGCACGGTGAAGCTGCTGCAGACCCCGTTCTCGGGCCTGCCCGCCGGTCTCGCGGCGGAAGCGGACACCGGCGAGGATGCGCTGGCCGAGCTGGCCCTCACCGCCCAGGCGCTCGCAGCCGAAGCCCGAAGCCTCGCCTACCCCGTGTCTTTCGAGGTGGTGAGCACCAGCAAGGCGGACGGGATCGAGGATCGAACGACGATGGCACCCCTGTCGGCCCGCCGCCTCGCAGACATGGTGGACCTGGCGGCGCGCACGGTGGCCGTGGAGTTGACCGTGGCGGCCCAGGCGGTCGATCTCCGCCGGCCCTCCCGCCTCGGTGCCGGCACCGGTCGCGCCTATGAGCTGGTCCGGGGGATCGTGCCTTTCGCCGGGCGGGGGGAGGCGCTTCCGTCCGACCTGGAGCCGCTCGTGGATGTGGTTCGCCGGGGGGACGTTGCAGACGCCGGCCCCAGTGGCGTGGACCCCGCCGGTTAAGAGGTAGGGCCGCGTCGAACGGCCGGTGGCGCGGAAGGAAGCCGGAGTGGGCGCGGCCCGATCACCGCACCGACTCCAAGGGTTCACCTCGATCCTTCATCCCAGACGACGGACACCGTGTCCGGTTTGCGGAACACGAGGCCCCGGATCGGCGTCGGGCCGACCAGGCGCAGCCCGGGCAACATGCGCCAGGCGGCCTCCAGGGCAGTGCGCGTCTCGAGCCGGGCCAGGTCCATGGCCACGCAGGTGTGCGGCCCGCGGGCGAACGAGAGTTGGGCGCGCACGTTGGAGCGCTCCGGGTCGAAGGTGTCGGGGTCGGGGAAGACCGCGGGGTCGCGGTTGGCGCCGCTGAGCGACACCCGCACCAGGTCCCCGGCTCGGATCCGGGCGCCGCCAACGGTCGCGTCGGCGGTGGCGTAACGGTCGACGAAGGCGGCGGCCGGCTCCATGCGCAGCGACTCCTCGACCGCCGCGGCGAGCCACGAGGCGTCATCTCGGCCGGCACCCGTGAGGTCGGAGCTCAAAAGGTGCACGAAGGCGTTGGCGATCATGGCCTCGGTGGTCTCGACGCCGCCGAACAGCACCACCGCGGCGTTGGACGCGACCTCCGCGCGGCTGAGGCTGGCCGCCGCCGCGCCGAGCACCGACCCCGGAGAGCCGGCTGCCGCCTGAGCGCTGGCGGCGAGGTGGCCGACGGCGGCCGGAGCCGCGGAACCCGGGGGCTCGCCTGCCGTGATGGCCGACACGGCCCCGGCGATGGCGGTGTACCACTCGAGCACGGTCGCGGCGTCCACGGGCAGGTCGAGCGCGGCGGCGATGGTGCCTGCAGCGAGGGGCCTCGCCAGGCCGGCGCGCAGGTCGCCGTGACCAGCGGGCCGGATGAGCTCGACGAGGTCGGCCGCGAGCCGGCGGACGGCGGGCCCGAAGCTGGACTCGACCTGGCCGGGCCGGAACGGCGGCACGAACGGATCCCGATGCCGGCGGTGGCTGCCGCCGTCGAGTGACAGCATGCTGGCGCCGACCACCTGTGCGGTCGAGAAGCGGGGGTCGTCCACGGTGAAGGTCCGGGCGTCGCGCAACACCTCGACCGCGACGTCGTAGCCGGTCACCACCCAGGCCTCGAGATCGGAGACCCACGCGACCGGTCCGACGGCGCGCAGGCGGGCGAGGGCGGCTTTCGCGTTCGGGCCTTCGAGCTCGGCGCGGGTCAGCATTCGACCGACGCTATCGGTGAGAGCCGGTGGCCTCCGTGGTCGGAAGGAGCACCGTGCGGGTGGCCAAGCCGGCCCGGACGAGCTCGAGGGCTTCGTTGACGCCATCCAGGGGCAGCCGACCCGAGACCAGTCGATCGAGCGGTAGACGGCCGGCGAGGTAGAGATCCAGGATCAGCCGGAAGTCCCGCTCGGGCCGTGCCGAGCCGTAGATGCTGCCAAGCACGCGCCGCTCGAGCCGGGGGATCGAGAGGAGCGGAAGGTCCAAGGTCTCGCCTTCCTTGGAGATTCCGATCAGGACGGCCGCTCCCCGGGCCCGGGTCGAGAGAAACGCCGCCAACCCCACCTCCGGGCGGCCGATCGCCTCGACCGCGTAGTCCACTCCTCCGCCCGACGCCGACCGGATCGCCTCGGCGGTGTCCTCCGCCGATCCTGCCCATTGCACGGCGTGGGTGGCACCGCAGCTGCGGGCCAGCTCCAGCTTGTCGGGCACCCGGTCGACGGCGACTATCGGCCATGCCCCGACGGCGGCAGCGCCCATCACTGCGCTCAGCCCCACCCCTCCGATACCGAGGACGGCCACCCGATCGCCCGGACGGACCCTGGCGGTGTTCCAGACTGCGCCGACGCCCGTCGTCACCGCGCACCCCACGATGGAAGCCACCTCGAACGGGGCCTCTCGGGGGATGACGACGCAGGAGCGCTCGGAAACCACGGCCCGCTCGGCGAACGAGGAGATCAGCGAATAGTGGTAGACGGGCTCTCCGGCACGGGAGAGTCGGGACGTCCCGTCGAGGAGGCCGCCGGCGAACATCGCCGGCCACGCGGCCGTGCACAGCTGGGGGAGGTCACGGAGGCACTCGTCGCAGGCACCGCATGACGGACTCCATGAGAGGACCACGTGATCACCGGGCACCACGCGAGTGACGCCGGGCCCGACCGCCTCCACCACGCCGGCCGCCTCGTGGCCGAGGACGGCAGGGAGAGGCGTGCCGATCACTCCGGTCATGACGCTGAGGTCGCTGTGGCAGACGCCACTGGCGTGGATCCGGACCAGGACTTCCTGCGGTCCGGGCGCGGCGAGATCCAGCTCGGCCAGCTGGAGGCTGGCACCCACCTTCTCCAGCACCGCCGCCTGGGACCTCACCGTCGGCGGCATGTCACGGCCTCGGGCGACACCGTTGTGAAGCGTGATCGACGGGGAGTTTCAGCGTCAAGTCGATCTGAAGGCGCCGCCGCTTCCTCGACCTGCTCACGCCGTTCACCGGCCCAGCCTGCTGTGCCGCCGCTCTGGCATCCTGTGCTGATCAGGACCACCGCGGCGACTGGAGGCACAAGATGGCAGCAGGCCGGGACCTCGACGGACGCATCGCCCAAGGATGGGGTGGCACCGCGCCGAACGGCGTCCACTTGAACGTGATCCTGGCCCGCCGGGGGACCCCCACGGCCGCCGCCATGATCACCGCCTTCACGGCCCCGTCGCCCGGCTACACGCCCATCCTTGCCTGCCTGGGCCGGGACCAGCCCTCGTACGAGACCCTCTACCCACCCACGATCCTGGTCAACAAGGTCGCCGCCACGGACGAACGGCAGGAGACCTTGCTCGCCGGCGCAGTTCAGGTCGGGGTAGCCCGGGCCGTGCTCGACGCGGTGGCTGTCGGACACCTCGAAGCCGACCAGGAGACGACCGTCCTGGTCTCCGTGTACCTGGACCCCGCGGCCGAGAGCGAGCCTGCCGTCTTGGAAGCAGCCCGACATGCTGCCGGGCAGGCGATCGCCGAGGCCGTCGAGGGACGGCCGCCCGAAGCCGTACAGCGCCACATCGACGACAGAGACGAGGTCACCCACCCCTACTACGGGCGCCTGCGACGCCAGTAAGACGGCTGTGTCGGCTGGCTCGGGCGTGTCGAGCTCCGCCGATCCGAGAGGTATCCTCGTGTCCCAAGGAGGGAGGTGCTCGTTTCGATGTCGGTGACCGTTGCCGACCCTCGCTCGGGCGGAATCGATCGTTCTATCGACGCGCTCGTCGACTCCCTGCGACTCGGTTCGTCCCGGATCCCTCCACGCTCTCTGGCCCTCCTCACGGCCGCCGTCGCCCACGCGGAGCAGCTCTGGCGACCGGTGGTGCAGATCGACGCTGCGCACCGCTGGTACAAGCGGCTCCACCTGGCGTCGAACGTCGACGTTTGGCTGCAGGGCTGGGCCGTCTCCCAAGAGACGAGGCTCCACGATCACGGCGGCTCCTCCGGATCGTTCACGGTCGTGGAGGGATCGCTGGTCGAGCGGTACAGCGCCCGCCGCCCGCTGCGGCTCTCCCGCAGGGTGCTCGGCACGGGTGAAGGGGCCAGCTTCGGGGCCGCCTACGTCCACGTGGTCGGCAACGAGGGGCCAGGCCCCGCCGTCAGCCTGCACGCCTACTCCCCACCCCTGGCCAGCATGACCTTCTATCAGCAGTGGAGCGACGGAGACCTCGGGGCCGTCGAGACGGCCGCCACCGACTCCCCCGAGCCGACCCCCCCCGGCCAACCCGCCTCGTACAGCATCGACGAGCTGCTGGCCAGGGCTCGGAGCCACCTGGTCCGGCTCTCGCCGCACGAAGCCGCCACCGCCTTGGCTGGGGGGGCGGTGCTCGTCGATATCCGCCCCGTCGAGCAGCGCCAGGCGGCCGGCGAGATCCCTGGCGCGGTGGCGATCCCTCGCAACGTGATCGAGTGGCGCCTCGATCCCCGGAGCGCCTCCCGCATCTCCGAGATCGCCGCCTACGACCGTCACGTCATCGTGTTCTGCATGGAGGGCTACGCCTCGAGCCTGGTGGCCCGGCAGCTCCAATTCCTGGGGCTATCCCGCGCCACCGACCTCGACGGCGGTTTCGTGGCTTGGCGGGAAGCCGGCCTGCCGGTCGTCGACTACCAGGGCCAAACCTGACCGTCACCGTCCGCCATCGCGGCGACATCACCCTCGAGCACTACCGCCGAGTGGCTTTCGACAAGGAGACGGTGGTCGTGGCGCACGGCGCACGTCGGGCCATGGCCGCCGCCCACCGCTCCTTCGCCACATTTCTTCTGGAACACAGCGCCGTTGCTCATCTCCCGCTGGCCACCCTTCCGCCGGCGGCCGAGGACGCCGGGTGGCGGGCCGCTTGGCCGCCCGACGACGGCTTCGGGGAGACTCGGCTTCCCGAGCGGGTCGTACGCGGCATCGTGTTCGCCCGCCTCGCCGACCTCCTCGAAGGGCACGCCGCATGTCGGCCCGAAGTGGCCGTGGCTCTTGCCTCGATGCTGGCCGGCCCCATGCCGGAGGTCCCGGTTGCGGGGACGACGTCAGCGGGCGAGGTGTTGGTCCTGGCCCACCTGCTGCGAGGCTTGCCGGAGGTCGATCTGCAGGAGGCCGAGGCCGTGGCCCTGCTGGACGGTTCGCCCGGCTCGGCGGCACTGGCCGCCGACGCCGCCCTCCAGGCCCACCGACGCCTGGCTCTGGCCGAAGGCATCTTCGCGCTCTCCGTCGAGGCGATGGCCGCCCCTCTCGCCGCCTACGACCCAGCTTTGGGGAGGCTCTGGGGCGACCCCTTCGTCGCCGAGGCCCTCGGCGGGCTCAACCGCTGGCTGACCGGCGCCGGCCCCGACCGGCGTCCCTACCAGGCCCCCGTGAGCTATCGGGTCCTTCCGCCGGTCCTGGGACAGGCCCGACGGGCGGCGGCGCAGATCGACGACGTTGCCCGGTCCGCACTCGGCGCCGTGACCCTGGATCAGGTCTTCCTCCCGCCCACCGACGGCCGCGGGCACGGGACGCTCCTGAGCACGGGCGGCTCGTTCGCGGCGACCGCCTACCCTGCGATGGCCGCATTGGCGGCCACGTGGGCCGACCTCTGCACCCTGGCCGACCGGCACACGACCAAGCTCCATCGGGGGGCGGTGTCGCTGTTGCCCGACCGCCTGGCCGGACCCGGCGGTCGAACTTCGACGGGACTCCTCGGGTTCGTTCCCGTCGGCCTGGGCGAGCGGGCCCGCCACGCCGCCGCCCGCACGTTCCTTCCCCCGTCCGAGGGAGGGGTCTACGGAGGTGAAGAAGACGTCGCCCTGCCGACGTTCGTCGCCGCCGAGCGGCTGTGGACGGCCGCGGCTCAGCTCGACGGGGCTCTGGCCGTCCTGGCTGCGGTCGCCAGCCACGCCCTGGACCTCACCGACCGTCCCACGCCGGTCGGGCTGGGACCCCTGCTCGCGTTCGTTCGTACCTACGTCCCTCCCGCACGAGCCGCGAACCGGGGCGCTCAGGTGGGGCGGCTGGCGGCGGCTCTCTCGGACATCGCGGTCACCGGCTCCCTCCCCCTCCCACCCGCGGCGTCGACAGGACGTGCCGGCCTCACCGGGCCCACCGCGGGAACCGTTCCGTGACCGTCCTCATCGACCGGCCTGCCGACGTCAACCTGGACAGTCTCCGGCGCGTAGCCCTCGGCGGCGAGGGCGTCCGGCTCTCGGCCCGCGCGCTCGAGGTCATGGCCGCGGCGCACGCGGCCTTTCAGGAACACGTGGCGCGCCACGAGCACTCCGCGATCTACATGGTCACCACGGGAGCCGGACCCGACGCCGGCCGGCGGTACGGACTGGAGGAAGCTCAGGCCCGGCGCCGCCGTCCCCGGCCGTTCCTGGGGCTGTCCTTCGGGGGCGGAACGCTCCCCGAGTACGTGTCCCGGGCCACCGTCCTCGCCTCTCTTCCCATGCTGGTCTCGGGCGCGACCGCCGCCCATCCGGCTCGGGCTCTGTCCATCGCCAGTTCCCTCGACGGCCCGCTCGCCCGCCTGCCGGCTCGCGGGCTGGTGGCCGCCGGCGAGCTCATGCCCCGTTTCATCCTTCGTACCGGCGGCCCTGAGGGGATCTTCCCCGGCGAGGGCTTCTCGGCCGGTCTGGGCAACGGGTCGCCCGCATCCCACGCGATGGCGGGGTTGACCGCCATCTTCGCCCGCCGGCGTGTGGATCTGGTGGAGGGCTGCCTGGCCCTCTCCATAGAGGCCTTTCGGGCCCCGCTTGACGCGTGCGACGCCCGGCTCGGGGAGCTGTGGCGGGACCCCTTCGCCTCGGCCGCCTTGGAAGCCCTGGCCTCCTGGCTCGAGGACACCGGCGGCGAACGGCGGCAGCGGTCCGCCCCGGCCGCCTACCGAATCCTGCCCCGGCTCCTGGGTCAGGCACGGCGAGCCGTGTGGGGTCTGGAGGAGGTGGCGACGTGCGGGCTTCGTTCGGTCGTCAGCAATCCGACGTTCCTGCTGCCCACGGGCCAAGCTGAAGCCGACGTCCTCTCGACCGGTGGTTTTCACGACGCGGCTGCCGCACCTGCCGTCGATGCCGTGTCGGCGGCGTGGGTCGACCTCGCCGCCGTCGCCCAACGTCACATCGTCAAGCTGCACCGTGGTGCGGTCTCAGGGCTTCCCGATCGCTTGCTGCCCCCTGGGACCGACTACACGACCGGCCACTCGACCACCTACCTCGAATACGTCCCGAACCAAGCCGTAGAGGAGATGCGCCGCCTCGCCCAGCCCACGTTGCTCTCCCCGGCCGAGGTCGCCGCCTCGGAGCAGGACGACGTCGCCATCACCGCACCGATCGCGTTCTTGTCCGAGCGGGAAGTGGCCGCCCGCCTGGACGAGGTGCTTGCGGTGCTCGCTGCAACCTGCTCGCAGGCCCTCCACGTCACCGGGCGAGATGTGAGCCCCAAGCTGCGTGACGTGCTCGCCTTCGTGCGCGCCCACATCCAGCCCATCGAGTCCCGGCGACCTCTCGGGGAGGAGTGTGGGCGCCTGGCGGCGGCCTTCGCCGCCGCGGTGGAGCAAGGCCCTGGGACGGGTCCGGCGTGGCAGGTGGCGACGGAGCGACCCTGAGGCCGCAGCGCGCCCGGCACGTTCGCCTCGAACGCACCGGGGTCAACTGCTGGGGCGCTCAGGTCTTCGAGGCGTTCCAGAGGAAGAACTGGCCCTCTGCAGTCGGGTAGACGCCCTTCACGTCCTTCTGCGTGGCGGAGAGGTAGTCGTAGAAGTAGGCGTAGATTATGGGCGTCTCGTCGAGCAGCAGGGTCTCGATCTGCTTGGCGATGCTCCGCTGTTTCGACAGGTCGACGGCTGCGATGAACTCCTTCGAGAGGATGTCGTATTTCGATGTGTTGAACCGCGCCGCGTTCCATTCGCCCGTACCCGTCCTCGGGTTGTACGTCTGCAGCGGTGCCTCGAGGTAGACGTTCGGGACCGCTCGCGCGCCGTATGTCACGAGGCTCATCTCACCGTCCAGCCAGTTCGACTTCCCGATGACACCTGTCCCGAAGTACTTCGACGATGTCGTGATGACGAGGGTGATGTCGATGCCGATCTGCGCCGCCGACGCCTTCACGATCTCTGCGAAGTGGGGCATCTCCTGGACCGTCTCGGTGTAGAGCGTCGCCTTGAAACCGCGGCTCACGCCCGCCTTGGCGAGGAGCTCCTTGGCGAGCTTCAGGTTCTGCTTGCGCTGCGGGACGCCGGGCGGGCCCACCGTCGACTTGAACACTGGAGCGAAAGGATTGTCGTTGCCGACCTCGGCCTTACCCTTGAACAGCGAGCTCACGATCGCGGGGCGGTCAAGGGTGTAGGCGATGGCTTGGCGGACGTACTTGCTCTTGAAGTGCGAGATGTCGGTGCGCATGGAGAGCTCGCGGTGGGTGGCAGCCTTGATGCTGATCACGGTGTAGCTGCCGTCCAGCAGCTGCGGAGCTGTCGTCACCGCGAACTGGTCCAGGCAGTCGATGCTGTCCGACTCGAGGGCGGCGACCATGGGCGTTGTGGTCGGGTAGAAGGTCATGTGGACCTCCGACGGCAACGCCGGCGTCCCCCAGTAGTACGGGTTGCGCACGAGAACGGCGCCCACGCTCGTCGTGTAGCTCTTCATCTTGAACCGTCCCGTGCCCGGCATCGTTGTCTGGTACTTCGAGAAGTCGAAGTTGTTCGGGACGATGACCATGTTGTAGTTGTCTTCGCTGACAGCGTCGATGAAGCCGCCGTCGGGCTGCACAAGGTGGAAGGCGACCGTTGTTGTGTCCACCTTTACGACGCCGTCGGGCAGGAGCGTTCCGCCGAACACCGACAGGGCGTTGGCGGAGCTCTTCGATGTGCACTGGCTCTTGAAGCTGTAGATGACATCGTCGACGGTCATGGGGGTGCCGTCGTTGAACTTCACGCCCTTGCGAATCTTGAACGTCCAGACGCTGGCGTCCGCGTTCGCGCTCCAGCTCGTGGCGAGCCAAGGGTGGTAGTTGTTCTGCTGATCGGTGAAGACGAGGAACTCTCCGATGTTTCCGAGGACCTCGAGAGCGCCCTCGTCATCGATCGTGATCGGGTCGATCGCGCCTGATGGCACCTGTATGCCCGCACGAATGGTCGCGCCCGCCTTGCCCGCGGCGCTGCGCAAGGGACTGGTCAAGGTCTCGGCCGATCTCGACGACGAGCCGGGCCACGCCCCGAGCATCTTGTGCATAAGGGGGATCGAAAGTCCGACCGCTGACCCGTATCGGAGGAATTGACGGCGCGAGAGGCGCCCCGCGACGAGCTCGTCGATGTAATGCTCGGCAATGGGTCCCCTGTTGCGGCGAAGCGGATCGAGTCGCTCGTGGTCGAGCCCGGGCTGGTCTGCGCTACGTACCATGCCACTTCCCTCCTCCATGGCCAGATTCACCATGAATCGCGTCTGCTAACAGTAGTTGAACCTGGGCTCTCCCTGCTTGCTGCCCGCTTGCTGGTTCCTCTACAGCTGGGGCTCGTCGTGAGTTGCCGGATGCTGCATAGGTGCTGCATGGGTCTCGTGAACGCCGTCTGGGTGACGGCTCCTGCAGCTCGACCGCCGCTCGCCGCGAACCCCCTGCGTACGCGGCTCTCCACCTCACGGGGGCGGACGTGGCCGGCCCCCGAGCGGGAAGCTCGGGAAGCTACTGTCTGGCAGCCCCAAACGCGCCGCCGCGAGTCGAGCGCCGTATCCGGACGCGGAGGAACCGAGGCACCGACGTCCATGAGCACGAATGCCCCGGCACGACAAGCACGGGCGGCCGTCTGCCGGAGCTTCGGCGAGCCGCTCGTGATCGAGGAGCTCTCCGTCCGGGCTCCGCTCGGCGACGAGCTCCTCATCCGTGTGAAGGCTTGCGCCATCTGCCACAGCGACATCGCCTACTCGGCGGGCGCCTGGGGCGGCGTGCTCCCCGCCGTCTTTGGTCACGAGGCCGCTGGGGTCGTGGAGGAGCTCGGATCAGGCGTGAGGGGGCTCGAACCCGGCGACCATGTCGTCGCCACGCTCATACGATCCTGCGGGGCCTGCCGTCGCTGCCGTGAGGGGCGGCCGGCGCTCTGCGAGGGCTCACCGGACGACCGTGAGCCGGTGTTGCGGAGCGCGGACGGGGAGCCCGTCCACCAGGCGATGCGCACCGGATCCTTCTCGGAGCTCGTCACGGTGCACGCGTCGCAAGTGGTGCGCATCCCGCCCGACCTCGACCTCGAGGTGGCGAGCCTTCTTGCATGTGGGGTGATGACGGGCGTTGGCGCGGTCCTGAACACGGCGAGGGTCAAGGAGGGGGAAAGCGTCGTCGTGCTCGGCGCAGGTGGCGTCGGGCTCAGCTGCGTGCAGGGAGCGGCCATCGCCGGAGCCGAGCCGGTCGTCGCCATCGATCTCGTCGCCCGCAAGCTCGAGGTCGCGAAGAACTTCGGCGCCACCTCGACGGTCGACACCTCGGTCGAGGACGCCCCGCGCGCAGTCGAACGGCTCACCGCCGGACGGGGGCCGGACCACGTGTTCGTCGCAGCAGGGATCCCCCGCCTCGTCGAGCAGGGTGCGGCCATGCTCGGTCGTGGTGGGACGCTCGTGGTCGTGGGTATCCCGCCCGAGGGCACGCAGGTCAGGCTCGACCCGGTTGCTGTGGCGGACGGCAGTCTGCGCATCCTCGGCAGCAAGATGGGCGACTCGGACCCGCGCCGCGACATCCCGCGCTTCGTCGAGTGGTACCGCCAAGGGAGGCTCAAGCTGGACGAGTTGATCTCAGAGCGTGTCGAGCTGGAGCGCATCAACGAGGCAATCGACTCGGCCGAGCGGGGCGAGCAGCTCCGTCCCGTCGTCGTGTTCGGCGGCGTTCCAGGCGGGCGATGACCGACGTCCTGTGCTGCCGACCGACGTACCCAGAGCCCCGCCCGCCCTCCTCCGCCTCCTCGGACCGACGATTCAATAGGCTCACCGGGCAGGTTCAAGAGGCGTCTTTGGAGTTCGGGAGGTCGTCCGGGCACGACATCGCGGTGACGGTCGAGGTCGCCGCGCCGGGTCGAGCGTTCCGCCGAGACTAGGAGCCCACACCGGTGCGCATCGCAGACGTCGAAACCATCGTCGTGGGGACGCCGCCGCCACACTATGGCGGCAACTTCTGGATCTTCGTGCGAGTCACGACGGACCACGGCGTCACCGGCATCGGGGAGGTCTACGCCCCTCCGTTTCTCCCGCAGGCCGTGGGTCGCTTGGTGGCCGATGTCGCTGACCGTTCGCTCGTCGGAGCCGATCCCTTCGACGTCGAACGGCTGTGGCGATCGGTCTACTCCCGCGGCTACACGCAGCGGCCGGATACCTCGGTCGTGGCGATCCTGTCAGGTCTCGAGACCGCCTGTTGGGACGTCATCGGAAAGGAGCTCGACCAACCGGTCTACCGGCTCCTCGGCGGCAGGGTGCGAGAGGCGCTCCGGGCGTACACCTACATCTACCCGGCGCCCGGCGCCGACAACATCCACCCGGCGCCCGGCGCCGACAATTCGGTCTACACCGACCCCGTCCTCGGAGCCGAGCGGGCGGCCGACTACGTCCGCGAGGGCTTCACGGCCATCAAGTTCGATCCGGTTGTCACCTACTCGTCCCTCGACCCCCGCCAGCTCACGGCTTCGACGTTGAAGGCCGCCTCGGACTACGTGGCGAGCATCCGTGAGGCCGTCGGGACCTCGGTGGACCTGCTCGTCGGCACTCACGGCCAGATGACGCCGTCGAGCGCCATCCGGTTCGCCAGGACGATCGAGCAGTACGACCCGCTCTGGCTCGAGGAGCCGACGCCGCCCGAAATGCCCGAGCAGATGGCGCTCGTCGCTCGCGCCACCTCGATCCCGATCGCGACGGGCGAGCGGCTCGCCACGAAGTACGAGTTCGCCCGGGTGCTCGAGTGGCGGGCGGCGGCCATCCTCCAGATGGCGGTCGGTAGGGTCGGCGGGCTGCTCGAGGCGAAGAAGGTGGCGCACGCCGCCGAGGCCTACTACGTCGACATCGCCCCGCACTTCTACGCCGGGCCGGTGGAGGCGGCAGCGAACATCCACCTTGGGCTGAGCACGCCGAACTTCCTCATCCAGGAGAGCATCGAGCGGATGGGCGGGTTCCACGCCGAGATCCTGAAGAAGCCACTGGTGGTCGAAGACGGCTTCCTGCTCACGCCCGAGTCACCCGGTCTCGGTGTGGAGCTCGACGACGAGGTGGTCGCGAGTCATCCCTACGCCGGTGACCGGCTGCACCTCGAGTTGGGCGAGGGCGAGGAGATCTCGCGGACCGTGCCGATCGGACGTTGACGGTCGGCACGGTCCGCCCGTCTCCTACCTACGCTCTCGGCGTGGCCGCCGTCCATGCGATCTTCGGGCTCGCCCTCGACCCGGACGTCACTCTCGTCGGCATCGCCGGGACGACCGCAGGACAGACCGCCCAGCCGCAAAGCGCGCACGTTTGCTATGGTGCGGCCCGCAACAAGCCAGGTTCATTACCTGTCCCAAAGCAAGGGAGCAGGAGATGTGGCCACACCTCCTGAAGCGTCTTGGGCTCACGGTTTTGACGCTCGTGCTGCTCAGCATGATCATCTTCCTGGCTGGGCAGGTGCTCCCGGGCAACCCTGGTCGCGCCATCCTCGGGCACTACGCCCCGGAGTCGGCCGTGCTGGCGCTCAACCGCAAGCTCGGGGTGACCCGACCGCTCCTCGTCCAGTACTGGAGCTGGGTGTCGGGCATCATCCACGGCAACCTCGGGACGTCCTGGGAGTACCACGCGCCGGTGAGCTCGTTTCTCTTCCCGGCGCTCGGACGCTCGGCCAAGCTCGCGCTCTTCGCCTTCGTCATCGTCGTCCCGCTCAGCATTCTCGGCGGCGTTGTCGCTGCGCTGAACAGAGGCCGTGCCATCGACAAGATCATCAGCGTGGGCGGCCTGTCGTTTACGACGGTGCCGACATTCGTCTCTGGCATCGTTCTCATCGTCATCTTCGGCATCGCCCTCAAGGTGCTACCCGTCACGGCCCAGGCTCCGCCAGGCTCGCCGTTCTTCACGCAGTTGCGCTACCTCATCCTGCCGGCCGTGCCACTCGTCCTGATTCTCTTCGGGTACATCGCGCGCATGGCACGGGCGGGCACGATCGAAGTCCTCGACTCTGACTACGTCCGCACGGCAACCTTGAACGGGCTCCCCCGTTGGCGCGTGATCTCCCGCCACGTGCTACGCAACTCCCTGCTTCCGACCATCACCGTGATCGCCACGCAGACCGGCTATCTCATAGGCGGACTTGTCGTGATCGAGAACCTCTTCAACTATCCGGGCATCGGGAGGCTGATCCTCACCGCAGCGGATTTCAAGGACTTCCCCATGCTCGAGGCAGGAGTCCTCTTCATCGGCATCGTGTACCTGCTCGCCACCCTGCTCGCCGACATTCTGTACACCGTGCTCAACCCACGCATTCGTCTTGGCAGCGAGGAATGACAGCGGACAGCGATCTCACGGCTGCGCTGGTCGGCGCCAAGGCGGAGAGCGCGTCCGTCGAAGCCGGCGCCATGACCGACGTCCTCGATCGGGCCCCATTCGTGGTGGTGAGCTCCTCCGGAGCCCAAGACCTGTCGCCGAGGCGTATCCGTGCTGAGCAGCTCCGGCAGCTCGTTCACTCGAAGGCCTTCATCGTCGGCGCGCTCATCCTTCTCTGGTGGATCGTTTGCGCCATCTTCGGGACGTTGTTCGTCCCCTACAACCCCCTCTCGCAGAGCCTGCTGAACGTCAACGCTGCACCGTCCGCGGCGCACTGGTTCGGCACCGACTCGCTCGGGCGCGACGTCTTCTCGCGGGTGATCGTCGGAGCCCGCGACATCCTCGAGATCGCTCCCCTCGCCACGCTCGTCGGCACCGCGGTCGGCACGGCGATCGGCCTCGCCCAGGGCTACTTCCGAGGCGCCTTCGACATGCTCGTCGGCAGGTTGGTGGACGCCCTGCTTGCGCTCCCAACGGTGATCGTCGCGTTCCTCTTCATCGTTGCGGTTGGCGCGAACACCCTCACGCTTGTCATTGTCATCGGCTTCACGTTCGCTTTCATCATCGCGAGGACCGTCCGCACCGCCGTGCTGCAGGAGCGCGAGCTCGACTACATCGCGGCCGCACGGCTGCGCAACGAGAATGCTTTCCACATCATGTTCGTCGAGGTCCTGCCGAACGTGCTCGGGCCGATCATCGTCGAGTTCACCGTCCGCCTCGGTTACGCCATCTTCACCATCGCGACGCTTTCGTTCCTGGGCTTCGGGGTTCAGCCCCCGACCCCCGACTGGGGGGCGACAGTTGCCAGCAATTACCAGTACCTCGCCGCGGGGTACTGGTGGCAGACGCTCTTCCCCGCGCTCGCCATCGCCTCGCTCGTGGTGGCGATCAACCTCGTCGGGGACTCGATGGAGGCGGCACTTCTCCAATGAACCGCAGCCTCGTGAGCACAAGCGCCCGCCTGCCCCACGAGCATCCGCCCGACGAGCGGGCGAAGGTGCTCGAGGTGAACCACCTCGACGTCAGCTACCGGGTGCGTGACCGCGAGCGCCTCGCGGTGCGCGACGTCTCGTTCGAGATCGGTCGCCAGGAGTCCTTTGGACTCGTCGGCGAGTCCGGGTGCGGGAAGTCGACGACCGCGCTCGCCGTCACTCGCTACCTCCCGAGTAACGGCCGTATCAGCTCGGGAGGGGTCAAGGTGAACGGCCACGACCTCACCTCTATGGACAAGGCGTCGCTCCGCCGGCTTCGTGCCCGCACAGTGTCGATGGTCTACCAGGAGCCGATGAAGGCGCTGAACCCGTCGATCCGGATCGGGCGCCAGCTCTCCGAGGTCTACGAGATCATCGGATTGAAGAGGGCAGAGGCGCTCGAGCGGGCCGAGGCGATGCTGCGCAACGTGCAGATATCCGATCCCGGCCTGGTGATGCGCCGCTACCCTCACCAGCTCTCTGGCGGCATGCAGCAACGCGTCATCATCGCCATGGCGCTCGCCTCCGAACCGTCACTCCTCATCCTCGACGAGCCGACGACCGCCCTCGATGCCACCGTCGAGGCGGAGGTGCTCGATCTCGTGGCCTTGCTGCGCCAGGAGTTCCAGACCGCGGTGCTCTTCATCAGCCACAACCTGGCGGTCATCGCCAAGATGTGCGACCGGGTGGGGGTCATGTACGCAGGGGAGCTCGTGGAGGAGGGTCCGGCCGAGCAGGTCTTCGAGGACCCGAGGCACCCCTACACGGTGGGCCTTCTGCGCTGCGTGCCGCAGCGTGGCCAACGCAAGGACCATGGCCGCCTCGACACCATCCCCGGCTTCCTGCCGGGTCCGGGACAAGTGCCCCGCGGCTGCGTCTTCGCGCAGCGTTGCTCGCTCGCCGACGAACGCTGCGTGAGTGAGGCCCCTCCCATGTACGAGGTCACTCCGCTTCGCTCCTCACGCTGCCACTACCACGAGGACGCGCCTCGGGTCCCTCGGTCCACCCCTGCGGACGTGCAGCTGCCCGAATCGGGCGAGCTGGATCGCGCCGAGGCGCCCGTCATCCGGTTGAGGGGCGTGTCGAAGACCTTCAAGGTGCGCGGCGAGAGCGTGCGGGCCGTGAGCGACATCGACCTCGACCTCCGGCTCGGAGAGACGCTTGGACTCGTTGGAGAGTCCGGCTGCGGCAAGAGCACGCTTGCACGCGTCCTGCTCGGCCTCACGCCGCCAGACGAAGGGTCGGTGATCGAGCTCGACGGTCTGCCGCTCGCGGGGAGGTGCTCCGAGCGCGACCGTGAGCAGCTGCAGGCGATCCAGATCATCTTCCAGAACCCGGACTCCGCGCTCAACCGGCGCCACAGTGTGCGCCACATCGTGACGAGGGCGCTTCGCAAGCTTGCCGGGCTGTCGGGCGACGCATGCGAGACCCGCCTTGTCGAGGTCGTCCGCTCGGTGCGCCTGGAGGAGAGCCACCTGGCGCTACGGCCGCGCCACCTGTCGGGTGGGCTCAAGCAGCGCGTCGCCATCGCGCGCGCCTTCGCGGGATCCCCGCGAGTGCTCGTCTGCGACGAGCCGACCTCCGCGCTCGACGTGTCCGTGCAGGCGGCCATCTTGAACTTGCTCGCCGACCTGCAGAGTCGTGAGCGGGTGACGTACGTGTTCATCTCCCACGACCTCGGCGTCGTGCGCTACCTGTCGGACCGCATCGCCGTGCTCTATCTCGGCAAAGTGATGGAGTACGGTCCGGCCGAAACGGTCTTCGCAGGGCCGCACCACCCGTACACCGAGGGGCTCTTGTCGGCACTGCCGAACCTCGATGGCGTACAAGGCGAGCGGGTGAAGCTCGAGGGTGAGCTCCCGAGCGCGGCACACCCTCCCGCCGGCTGCGTGTTCCATACTCGCTGCCCCCGTCGCCTCTCGAGCGGCGTCTGCGAGTCGAGCGAGCCTCCCCTTGTCGAGGTGGAACCCGACCACATGATGCGCTGCCACATCCCCATCACCGAGCTGCGCCGGCTCCAGGGAAAGGAGCCGAGCGGCCAGGAGGAGGCGCAGAGGACGAGCGCCGCCACGTGACCGGCTCCCCGGGGCAACAGATCGGGAGTACCTCTGTCGCCGAACCGGTGGGTGGCGATCGGCGAGATGAACGGGAGGGCTCAGGAAGCCTTTCGCCGAGCCGTTGCGGCCCGCTTCTGCGGCGCGCGCTTCTTGGCCGGAGCCGCCTTCTTTCCGTCACCCGGCAGCTTCGCCGCCTTCTTCGCGGCCGCGGGGCGGCCGGACGAACTGGACGAACGGGACGCACCCGACGAAGACGGCGCCTGGCCGCGCGTGGCCCGCAGGCTCGCCTCGAGCGCCTGGAGGAGGTCGACGACGGGTGCACCTTCGGGCTCCTGGGGCTCGACGGCCAGCGTCGCGCCCGACCGCTTCTGCTCGATGAGCTCCTCGAGCCTCTCACGGTAGGTGTCGTGGAACTGCTCGGGGTCCCACTCGGTCGTCATCGAGTCGATGAGCATCGTCGCCATCTCGAGCTCGCGAGGCGACCCGTCCGTCCCCACCGGCAGCGAGTCGATCTCCGTGACCGGGTTCCGCACCTCGTCGGCGTAGAGGAGGGTCTCGACGACGAGGACGTCGGCACGCGGGCGGACGGCGACCAGGTACTGCTTCTCGCGGAGGACGAAGGTGGCGAGCGCCACCTTGTTCGCGCGCAACATCGCCTCCCGCAGCAGCGCGTAGGCACGTTCCCCGCCCGAGCCGGCCCCCTTTGCGGGCGGTGCGAGGTAGTAGGTCCGGTCGAAGTAGACCGGGTCGATCTCGGCCAGGTCCACGAAGGCGGAGACGTCGATGGTCTTCGATCGGCCGGGGGCGACCGAGGCGATCTCGTCGGGGCTGAGGAGCACGAACTCGCCGCCGCCCAGGTCGTACCCCTTGGCGATGTCCTGGTAGGGGACCTCCTCACCGGTGCGTTCGTTCACGCGCTTGTTCCGGACCCGGTCGGAGGTGCCCGCCTGGAACTGGTTGAAGTGGATCGACTTCTCCTCGGTGGCGGTGAAGAGCGCCACGGGCACGTTCACCAGGCCGAAGCTGAGCGACCCGGTCCAGACGGCTCTGGCCATCACCGCCCCTTTCCTCGTCCGACCTCGCAATTGAAGCAGCAATCCGATACCCCTGACCAGGACGGGGGTCACCTGCGCTCTCTTGGGTGGCCGCCACGGCGGCCGTCCAGGCCCGGCGGCGTGCCCCCATCCACCACCGTGTCACACCCGCTTGCGATGCTTGGGGCGTGGGACGGACCAGGCCACGTCACCTGACCCTCGTGATGGGCACACGCCCCGACGAGGGACGGAGTCGCCCCGGCGGGGTGGACGAGGCCGCGGACGCCACCGCGGAGGCCGCGGAGGATGGGGTCTCCGAAGGACTGGTCGCTGCCGAGGTCGCGGCGGTGCTCGCGGAAGCGACCGACGAGGTGCTCGACGCAGCTCCCCTCGTGCTCCCCCTCGCGCTCTCGGTCTGCATGGAGCGCCACGACGCCGGGATCGCCGGCCTGGTGGCCGCCATGCAGTCGCTCCGGGGTGCCGTCCTCGCGGTCTCCGGCCTCGACCCGCTGAGCGAGCCGGTCCCGCTCGTGGCGGGCGACCCGCGGACGGCCGCGCTCGGTCTGGCCGAGTACCTGCGGGACCTCCTCTCCCGGGCGGCGCGCGCGTGTGCCGCCGCGCCGGACGACGTGGCGCAGGCCGCGGCTGCCCGGCTCGCATAGCCTGGGCAGACGCCGCTCGATTCGTACCGTTCGAAGCGTGACCCGGCGCGCACCCCTGAGCCCGTGCCGGCCGCCGGCGCGCGCCTCCGGGGTCGGCGTGGGGCGCCGACGTTCGTGATCCAGGAGCACCACGCCCGGCGGCTCCACTGGGACCTGCGGCTCGAGCGAGACGGGGTCTACGTGTCGTGGGCCGTGCCGAAGGGCCTCCCGACGGACAAGGCCACGAACCACCTCGCGGTGCACGTGGAGGATCACCCGCTCGAGTACGGCTCCTTCCAGGGGACCATCCCGAAGGGCGAGTACGGCGCGGGAGAGGTCGCGATCTGGGACAAGGGGACCTACGAGTCGACGAAGTGGACGGACCGGGAGGTGAAGTTCCACCTCCACGGCGAGCGGGTCGACGCGCGCTACGTCCTGTTCAAGACCAAGGGCGACAACTGGATGATCCACCGGGAGGACCCCGCGCCCGAGGGATGGCAACCCGTCCCCGAGCTCGTGCTGCCCATGCTCGCCGTCGCAGGCGAGCTGCCCGCGGAGCGGGGGAGGCAGTGGCGCTACGAGTTCAAGTGGGACGGCGTCCGGACGATCACCTACGTCGAGGGGGGGCGCGTCCGCCTCGTCTCACGGGCCGAGCACGACCGGACCGCCGCCTACCCGGAGATCCGCGCGCTCGGCGACGCCCTCGGCTCGCGTCAGCTGGTGCTCGATGGCGAGATCATCGCCCTCGACGCGGCGGGCCGGCCGAGCTTCGAGGCGCTCCAGCCGCGCATGCTCGTGGACGACGCGGCGCGCGCCCGCCGGCTGGCCGCAACGGTTCCGGTCACCTACATGGTGTTCGACCTGCTCCATCTCGACGGCGCGTCGACGCTCGCCCTTCCCTACGTCGAGCGGCGCCGGCTCCTCGACGGCCTCGGGCTCGGAGGCGATCACTGGACGGTCCCGGCCTCGCACGAGGGTCCGGGCGCCGACCTCCTGGAGGCCGCCAAGGGTGCTGGCCTCGAAGGCGTCGTCGCCAAGCGCGCCGACAGCCCGTACCGCCCCGGCCAGCGGAGCGGCGACTGGGTGAAAGTGAAGCTGCAGCGCACCCAGAGCGTCGTGATCGGTGGCTACACGCAGCCGAAGGGTTCGCGGTCCGGCTTCGGCGCGTTGCTCGTGGGGATCCCCGGTCCCGAGGGGCTCGTGTACGCGGGCAAGGTGGGGACCGGCTTCAGCGAGCAGGCCATCACCGAGCTCCTCTCCCGCCTGCAACCCCTCCGCCGTGCGGTCCCGCCCTTCGCGGGGTCGGTGCCGTCCACCGACGCCGCGGACGCGACGTGGGTGGAGCCCGAGCTCGTGGGCGAGGTGCGCTTCAGCGAGTGGACGCGTGCGGGCCGGCTGCGCCAAGCCGCCTGGCTCGGACTCCGCGACGTGGCACCCTCCGACGTGGTCCGTGAGACCTGAAGCCCGAAGACGGAGGCGTCCGTGAGCCCTGAGACCCAGACGGTGACCGAGGTGGAGGGCCGCCGCCTGACCCTCACCAACCTCGACAAGGTCCTGTACCCCGACACCGGCTTCACGAAGGCCGACGTCATCGACTACTACGTGCGCGTCGCGCCGGTGCTCCTGCCGCACCTCGACGGCCGGCCGGTCACCTTCGTCCGCTACCCCGACGGAGTGGACGGCGGGTCGTTCTTCGAAAAGCGCGTCCCGCGGGGCGCGCCCGGATGGGTCCGGGCAATCGACGTCCCGCACTCGAGCCACTCGGACCAACCGCCGATCCACGCCCCGGCGATCGCCGACCTCCCGTCGCTCGTGTGGGCCGCCAACCTCGCGGCGTTGGAGCTGCACGTGCCGCTCTGGCGGAGCCGGCGGCCGGGCGAGTACGGACGGTTCGACGAGATGGTGTTCGACCTCGATCCCGGCCCGCCGGCGACGATCGTCGAGTGCTGCGTCGTCGCAGGCGTCCTCGTCGACGTCCTCGCCTCCCGGGGGTTGTCGACCGTGCGGCCGAAGACGAGCGGGAAGAAGGGGCTC